>NZ_JBEXTZ010000016.1:0-105125 GCF_040614195.1 Amycolatopsis sp. NPDC006125 | reverse complement strand
GCCCGCCCCCCCCCCCCCACCCCCCCGGCGCCCCGCGGGGCTCACCAAACACAGACCCCGCGGGGGGGCCGGCTGCTGGCCCACAGCAACCGGCACCGCCGCTCAAAACCTCTGTTCACTTCTCCAGGATCGCCGTGATGCCCTGGCCGCCCGCGGCGCAGATCGAGATCAGGCCCCGCCCGGAGCCCTTCTCGTGCAGCAGCTTCGCCAGCGTCGCCACGATGCGGCCGCCCGTCGCCGCGAAGGGGTGGCCCGCGGCCAGCGACGAGCCGTTCACGTTCAGCTTCGACCGGTCGATCGGCCCGAGCGGCGCGTCCAGCCCCAGCTTCTCCTTGGCGAACGCCGGGCTCTCCCACGCCTTCAACGTCGCGAGCACCTGGGAGGCGAACGCCTCGTGGATCTCGTAGAAGTCGAAGTCCTGCAGCGTCAGCCCGGCCTTCGCCAGCATCCGCGGCACCGCATACGCCGGGGCCATCAGCAGGCCCTCGCCGCCGTGCACGTAGTCCACAGCCGCGGTCTCCGAGAACGTCAGGTACGCCAGGACCGGCAGCTTCCGCGCGGCGGCCCACTCCTCGGTGGCCAGCAGGACCGTCGACGCGCCGTCGGTCAGCGGGGTCGAGTTGCCCGCGGTCATCGTGCCGTCCGGGCCGCCGAACACCGGCTTGAGCTTGGCCAGCTTCTCCGCGGTCGAGTCCGGCCGCAGGTTCTGGTCGCGGGACAGGCCGAGGTACGGCGTCACCAGGTCGTCGAAGAACCCGCGCTCGTAGGCCGCGGCGAGGCGCTGGTGGCTGGTCGCGGCGAGGACGTCCTGCTCCTCGCGCGAGATCTCCCACTCCTTGGCCGTCAGCGACGCGTGCTCGCCCATCGACAGCCCGGTGCGCGGCTCGGCGTTGCGCGGAATCTCCGGCACGATCTGGCCGGGCCGCAGCTTGGTCAGCAGCTTGAGCCGCTGGCCCACGGTCTTCGCGGAGTTGAGCTGCACCAGGATGCGGCGCAGGTCGTCGTTCACCGCCAGCGGGGCGTCGGAGGTGGTGTCCACGCCGCCGGCGATCGCCGAGTCGATCTGGCCGAGCGCGATCTTGTTCGCGACGTTGACGATCGCCTGCAACCCGGTGCCGCACGCCATCTGGACGTCCGCGGCCGGGGTCTCCGGCGAGAGCTTGCTGCCCAGCACGCTCTCCCTGGCCAGGTTGAAGTCCCGGGCGTGCTTGAGCACGGCGCCCGCGGCGACCTCACCGATGCGCTCGCCCTGCAGCGCGAAGCGGCTCACCAGGCCGTCCAGCGCGGCGGTGAGCATGTCCTGGTTGGACGCGTTGGCGTAGCGGCCGTTCGACCGCGCGAACGGGATGCGGTTGCCGCCGACGATGGCGACGCGACGAACGTCCATCAATTCCTCCCACTGCGGTGGTGAGCCTCGGATGACAGTGTAACCTACTCACGAGTAGGTAAGCTCGGTAAGGAGGCACGTGATGGCCGACCGGTATCAGCAGTTCACCAAGACGCCGATCGGGAAGTTCCTGGTGCCCAAGCTCGGGCTGCCCAACCCGCCGGTGCTGCGCCGCTACCGCCCCGGACAGCCCGCCCTCGATGGTCCCGCACTTTTCGGCGCCGCGCCCGGTGGGCGGCTCGAAAAGACCGTGCAGAACCAGCTCGCGGCGGCCGGCATCACGGTGCTGACCGAGCCCGCGGGCGGCGACCAGCGCTACGGCGGCCTGGTGTTCGACGCCACCGGCATCACCGACCCCGCACAGCTGCGCGAGGTGTACCTGTTCTTCCACCCGGTGATCCGCAAGATCGGCTACTGCGGCCGGGTCGTCGTGCTCGGCACCCCGCCGGAGCTGGCCGATGGCCGGGAGCGGATCGCCCAGCGTGCGCTCGAAGGGTTCGTCCGCTCGGTCGGCAAGGAGCTCAAGCGTGGCGCGACCGCCCAGCTCGTCTACGTCGCGCCCGGCGCCGAGGAGGCCGCCGAGTCGACGCTGCGGTTCGTGCTGTCGGCCAAGTCGGCGTTCGTGGACGCCCAGGTGATCCGCGTCGGCGCCACCGGCACACCGTCGGTGCCCGCGATCGAGAACTGGGAGAAGCCGCTCGACGGCAAGGTCGCCCTGGTCACCGGCGCCTCCCGGGGCATCGGCGCGGCGATCGCCGAGGTGCTCGCCCGCGACGGCGCGCACGTGATCGGCCTGGACATCCCGGCGCAGGGCGGCGAGCTGTCCGAGGTCGCCAACGAGGTCGGCGGCTCCGCGCTGCAGATGGACATCACCGCGGCGGACGCGCCGGACAAGCTGGCCGCCTACCTCAAGGAGCGGCACGGCGGGGTCGACATCGTCGTGCACAACGCCGGCATCACGCGCGACAAGACCCTCGGCAACCTCACCGAGGGCGCCTGGGACGCGGTGATCACCGTGAACCTGGCCGCGCAGCTGGCGGTCAACGACAAGCTGCTGAGCGAGAAGGTGCTCCGCGAGAACGGCCGCATCATCGGCGTTTCGTCGATCGCCGGCATCGCGGGCAACGTGGGCCAGACCAACTACGGCACCAGCAAGGCCGGCGTGATCGGCATGGTCCAGGACGGCGCGCCGAAGCTCGCCGAGTACGGCGCCACCATCAACGCCGTCGCGCCCGGCTTCATCGAGACGAAGATGACCGCGGCGGTCCCGCTGTTCATCCGCGAGGCCGGGCGGCGCCTGTCCAGCCTCGGTCAGGGCGGGCTGCCGGTGGACGTCGCCGAGACGATCGCCTGGTACGCCAACCCCGCGTCGGCCGCGGTGAACGGCAACGTGGTCCGCGTGTGCGGCCAGGCTCTGCTGGGGGCGTGATGGGCACGAAGGAACTCCGCGAGGCGCCGAAGCTGGCGCCGTTGTACGCCAAGGCGTTGCTGCCACACAGCGGTGGCGGCGGCCTGCCGGACACCGAGTACGTGCGCGCGGGTGTCGACTTCGACCCCGCGCACGTGGCGGCCTACAACCAGGTCTGCGGGTTCCGGCTGGGCGACGAACTGCCGGTGACCTACCCGCACATGCTCGCGTTTCCGCTGCAGATGGCGCTGATGACGCAGCCGGACTTCCCGTTCCCGCTGCTGGGCATGGTGCACGTCGCCAACCGCATCACGCAGCGCCGCCCGGTGCGGCTGACCGACACCGGCACGGTGCGGGTGCGAGCGGAGAACCTGCGGCCACACGAAAAGGGCCGCCAGTTCGACGTGATCAGCGAGTTCACCACCGCCGACGGTCCGATTTGGACAGAGGTGAGCACGTACCTGCGGCGCGGCGGCGGTGAGGGCGGCGGGAAGCGCGAGCAGCTCGCGGCGCCCGCGCCGAAGGCGATCTGGCGCGTGCCCGCCGACATCGGCCGGCGCTACGCCGAGGTCTCCGGCGACCGCAACCCGATCCACCTGCACCCGCTGACCGCGAAGCTGTTCGGGTTCCCGTCGGCGATCGCGCACGGCATGTGGACGAAGGCGCGTGTGCTGGCCGCGTTCGAGGGCAGACTGCCGGACGCCTACACGGTCGACGTGAAGTTCAAGCTGCCCGTGTTGCTGCCGGCGAAGGTGGCGTTCACGTCGTGGCAGACGGGTGAAGGGTGGGCTTTCGAGCTGTGGGCGGCGAAGAAGCCGAAGCCGCACCTGGAGGGGACGATCACTCCTCCGGACGCCACACCGAACCCTCGATGAGGTCGTTGAACCCCAGCCACACCAGGTTCATCAGCCACGACGCGAGCACGCCGTCCGACACCTCGGAGTGATCGAGCCACCAGTCGGCCAGTGATTCGGCGGCTCCGACGAGCGCCACGGCGAGGGCCGGGCCGGAGAACTCGGCCCGGTCCCCCAGGCCCTTCTTCATGCCCGCGGTGACCACGAGCGCGGTGACCACCTCGATGGCGCGCGAGCGCAGCATGGTGATCTCGTCGGCGAACCGGCCGCCGACGGTCAGCGCCTGGCGGTGCAGCACCGTCCAGGAGTCCCGGTACTCGGCGACGAAGCGGTAGAACGACCGCAGCCCGTGCCACAACTGCATGTCCGGCGGCAGTTCCGAGCGCAGTCCGTCGCGGACCGCCTCCAGCAGGCGGCCTGCCTCGCGGCGGATGCACTTGGCGAACAGGTCTTCCTTGGCGCCGAGGTAGGAGTAGATCATCGGCTTGGAGACGCCGGCGACCTCGGAGATCTCGTCCATCGACGCGGAGTGGTAGCCGTGCCGGGAGAACACCTCCACGGCGGCGTCCAGGATCTGCCGTTCTCGCACGGCTCTGGGCAACCGCCGCGAGCGCGGGGTCTTCACGTCTTCCGTCACGCCGACCTCCTTCACGCCGAAACGCTACCTCCTCACCCCTTCGCCGGTAGAATCTCCGCCTGTGTCCGGCACAGTGGTCGACGCGTTCGCCCGCCAGATCGATCTGAGCAGGCTGTCCGCGGAGCAGTTCATCCAGCTGCTCGAAACTCTGCACATGCTGGGGTCGGCCGGGACCGGCGTGCACCTGAGCGGGATGTCCACGGAAACGCTCGCCGACGTCGTGCGGCGCGCGTCGAAGGAGCAGCTCAGGGCGATCGGTGAGCACCCCGAGCTGCGGATGGTGTTCCTGGAGGAGATCTTCCGCCGGATGTCGGACCACTTCCTGGCGGAGAAGGCGCGGTATTCGAGCGTCGTGGTGTGCTGGCGGTTCCCGGGCGGCTCCGGCATCGGCGGGTACGACCGGTTCCAGACGGTCATCGAGGACGGCCGGTGCCACTCGGGGAAGGACCTGGGGCGCGAGCCGGACACGACGATCACGATCGCGCCGGACGACTTCTTCCGCGTCGCGACGGGCAACGCCGCGGTGGCGGCGATGTTCGTGACCGGCAAGGTCAAGGTGAAGGGCGAGTACGCGCCCGCGGTGCGGCTGTCGGGTTATTTCGATATACCGAAGCCGGCTTAGCCTTCGATGATCGGGCGGTTGGTGGTCTCCTTGTCGACCACCTCGCTGTCGACGACGATGAGCCGGTTCGGCATGCGGCGTTCGGCGCGTTTGAGCCAGGCCCGGCGGACGATGCCGCGGGTGGGCGGCAGCAGCAGCGCCAGCCCGGCGAGGTCGGAGAGGAAGCCCGGGATCATGATGAGCAACCCGCCGAACGCGACGAGCATGCCGTCGGTGATCTCTGCGTGCGGCGAGCGGCCGGCGCGAGCGGTGGCGAGGAACGCCTGAGCGGCGCGCGCCCCTTCCCGCCGGGCCAGCCAGGAGCCCAGGAACGCCCCGACGACGAGCAGCCCGAGCGTGCCCAGGAAGCCGATGAGCGAGCTGACCGCCCAAACGGCAGCCACCTCGGCGACGATGTACAGCAGCAACACGACAGCCATACCGGTTCAACGTCCGGAACCGGCGGATTTCTCCCGGGCCAGGCCGGAGAGGAACAGCCCGGCCTCGCGCGGGGTGGTCAGCAGGTACTGCCGGGCGCCGCAGCCGTGCTCGGCGATCGCGCGCAGGGCCCGGGGCCGCGAGCGGCGGCGGAAGGCCCAGATCCAGGCCAGGAACTCGAGGGACAGACGTTCCGGGCAGCCCGGCGCCTGCCCGTCCCGCCCCCAGCCCCGCAGGACACGCAGGACGGCCCGGCGCAGGCAGACCCTCCGCGGCGGGTCGAGAAGGATCACGGTGTCGGCGGCGGCGAGCCGGATCTCCAGCGTGCCGCCGTAGTTCCCGTCGAGGAGCCACCGCTCGCCGGCGACCAGGGCCCGCTGCCGCGCGGCGAACTCCCCGGCGGGCAGCGGCACCCAGCCCGGCTGCCAGTAGACGTGGTCGAGGTGGGTGACCGGGAGGTCGAGCAGCGCGCCCAGCCGCCGGGAGAAGGTCGACTTCCCCGCCCCACCGCAGCCGAGCACCATGACGCGCCGCACGGCCGCCGACCCTAGCCCACCTGTCTCAGCACGGCCGCGAGTTCCGCCGGCCGCGTCAGGAACGGGTGGTGCCCGCACGTCATCTCGACCACCGAGCCAGCCCGTTTCGCCTGCTCGCGTTGCACGTCCGGCGGTGTCGCCGGATCGTCGGCGCACACCACGTACGTCGAGGGCAGCGAGCGCCACGCGGCGGCCCGCACCCGCTGGGTGAACGCCGCCGCGGTCTGCGGGACCAGCCGCGTCATGGCGCCGGCCGCAACGTCCGGGTCGCAGTCGTGCACGTAGCGCGGCGCGAGCGAGGGGCGCAGCGACACCAGCCCCTCCCCGGCGGGCTCCACCGGCGCCACGCCGCCGGTCACGTCGGACAGGGACTCGCCAACGTCGGGCAGGTACGAGTCGACGTAGACCAGGTGCCGCGCCGCCGGGTGATCCGCCGCGGCCTCGGTCATCACCACTCCGCCGTAGGAGTGCCCGCACAGCACCGCGGGGCCGTCGTCCAGCGCCGCCCGCACCGCCGCGACGTCCGCGTACAGGTCACCCCCGCCACCGCAGCTGGGCAGCTCCACCGCCACGCTCTCCGGCAGCAGCGGCGCCATCCGGCTCCACCACCAGGCGCCGTCGCGGACCAGGGCACCGTGCACGAACACCACCCGCATGTCCCCAACCTGGCACCGCCCGGCGGCCGCCGGAAGCGTGTTCGCTCAGGGCTTGCGGGCCACGCCGCCGAGGACGCGGGACTCCGAGGGCGTCCGGCGGAACAGGGTGCGCCGGTCCGGGTGCCACGACGGCGCGTACACCAGCCCGGGCTCGAGCAGCTCCCAGTCGCCGAAGAAGCGGGCGAACTCGGCGCTCGTGCGCAGCTGCCCGGGGTTCGTGGTGCCCTCGTAGTACTCCACCAGGTCGGCCAGCGCCTGCCGCTCCTCGTCGCTGCGCGGGTTTTCGTTCGTCATCTGCGACAGGACCAGCAGCGAGCCCGGCGCGAGCCGGTTCCGGAAGTAGGCCACGCGGCTGTCCGGGTCGTCGGCGTCCTTGATGAAGTGCAGCACCGCGTTGATCACGAGCGCGACCGGCTGCCGCGCGTCGACCATGCCGGTGTCCAGCACCCGTTCCCACAGGTCCTCGGCGTGCATGAAGTCGGCGGCGATCGCCACGTGCCGCGCCGGGTCGGCGCTGTCGGCCAGCAGCAGCTGCGAGTGCGCCAGCGCGACCGGCTCGTTGTCCACGTACACGACCCGGCTGTCGCGCTGGGGCCGCGCCTCGTCGGCGACGTCGTGCACGTTGCCCGCCGTCGGCAGCCCCGACCCGATGTCCACGAACTGCCGCACCCCCAGCCGCGCGCACTCCCGCACCGCGCGGCCGAGGAACTGCCTGCTGGTCTTCATGTACTCGCCGATGAGCGGCAGCCTGCGCCGGATCTTCTGCGCGAACTCCCGGTCGATGGCGTAGTTCGTCGTGCCGCCGATGAAGTAGTCGTAGACCCGCGCCGCGGACGGGCGGTCCAGACTGTTCTCCACAGCGCGCAACGCCTCGTCCATGTGCCCCATGGTAGTGATCAACGAAGTCCGGATGTGATCCGAAATGAATTGCCCGATTGGAGCGTGATGGCCGAATTCGTCCTGGTCCACAGCCCGCTCGTGGGTCCGCAGACCTGGCAGCGGGTCGCCGACGAACTCCGTTCGCGTGGCCACCGCGTGGCCACCCCGTCCCTGGTCGCCGCGCTCGACGGGCCCGGCCCCTACTACCCGCGGCTCTTCGACGCGGTCCGCGAACCCGGCACCTTGGTGGTGCACAGCGGCGCGGGTGCGCTGGCCGCCGGGATCGCCGCCCGCACCGGCGCTCCGCGGGCCGTCTTCGTCGACGCCCTCCTGCCGCACCCGGGTCGCAGCTGGTTCGACACCGCGCCGCCCGAGCTGGCCCAGCGCCTGCGCGACCTGGCCGCCGACGGCAGGCTCCCGCCGTGGCACGAGTGGTTCCCGCCCGGCACGGTCGAGGACCTGCTGCCCGACCAGCGGATCCGCGACGAGTTCCTGGCCGGGTTGCCCCGCGTCCCGCTCGCCTACTTCACCGAACCCGCGCCCGCCGAGACCGAACCGCCGAGCGCCTACCTCCAGCTCAGCGGCGCCTACGACGAGGAAGCCCGCGAAGCCGCCGGACGCGGCTGGCCCGTGCAGCGCCTGGACACCCACCACCTCGCGCCGCTCACCGACCCCGCCATCATCGCGGACGCGCTGGAACGGCTGTGAGATTCCACATCGTGAGCTGCGGGAACAAGCGGATTCCCGCGTCTCGTTGAACCGTTCCGTGGCATCAGAGCAACGGCAGGCGCGCGTGCGCGCGCCCGAACTCGCCGGCGACGTGTGGCTGAACACCGGCGGTGAGACCGTCACGCTGGCCCAGCTGCGCGGCAAGATCGTGCTGCTCGACTTCTGGACGTCGGGCTGCATCAACTGCCTGCACGTCCTGGACGAGCTGCGCCCGCTGGAGGAGGAGTTCGCCGACGTGCTCGTCACGATCGGTGTGCACTCGCCGAAGTTCCTGCACGAGGGCGAGGCCGCGGCCATCGAGGCGGCCGTGCGCCGCTACGAAGTGCACCACCCGGTCCTCAACGACCCCGACATGACGACCTGGTCGCAGTACGCCGTGAAGGCCTGGCCGACGCTGGTGATCGTCGACCCGCAGGGCTACGTCGTGCACACCGCCGCCGGCGAGGGGCACGCCGAGGCGCTGCGCCGGGTCATCGCCGAGCTCGTCGAGACCCACGACGCGGAGGGCACCCTGCGCCGCGGCGGCAACCCGTACGTGCCGGTCGACGAGCAGCCCGCCGACCTGCGCTTCCCCAGCAAGGCGGTGGTCACCGCCGAGGGCCGCATCCTGGTCGCCGACACCGGCAACCACTCGATCGCCGAGTTCGCCTCCGACGGCGAGACCCTGATCCGCCGCTTCGGCAGCGGCGCCCGCGGCCGCGCCGACGGCGCGTTCGACGTCGCGAGCTTGGCCGAGCCGTCCGGTCTCGCGCTGCTGCCCGCCGAGGTCGCCGACCAGGCCGGCTACCACCTGCTCGTCGCCGACACGGCCAACCACCTGCTGCGTGGCGTGGACCTCGTCACCGGCGAGGTGACCACGGTCGCCGGCACCGGCAACCAGTGGCGTGACGGCGAGACCGACGGCGACGCGCTGTCCATCGACCTCACCAGCCCGTGGGACGTGATCTGGTGGGAGCCCGCGGGCGGCGCGGTCGTCGCGATGGCGGGCAACCACACGCTGGGCCTGTTCGATCCGCGCACCGGCCGGATCTCCCGGTTCGCCGGCACGACCGTCGAGGGCCTGCGTGACGGCGCGGCCGCCGAGGCGTTCTTCGCGCAGACCTCCGGCCTCGCCGTCCAGGGCGACCGGTTGTGGCTCGCCGACGCCGAGACCTCCGCGCTGCGCTACCTGGAGGACGGCGCCGTGCACACCGCGATCGGCACCGACCTGTTCTCCTTCGGCCACCGCGACGGCGACGCCGCGGACGCGCTGCTGCAGCACCCGCTGGGCGTCGCGGTGCTGGCCGACGGCACCATCGCGATCGCGGACACCTACAACGGCGCCGTCCGCCACTACGACCCTGCGAGCGGCAAGGTGTCCACGCTGGCGAAGGACCTCGCCGAGCCGTCGGGCCTGCTGGTCACCGGGGACGCGCTGCTGGTCGTCGAGTCGGCCGCGCACCGCCTCACCGCGCTGCCGCTGAGCGCGGACGGGCAGCAGGTCGCCGGGGACGCGCTCGCCGTGCGCCGCCCGCCGACCGAGCTGGCCGCGGGCACGGTCGAGTTCTCCGTCGTCTTCACCCCGCCGCCGGGCGAGAAGCTCGACGACCGGTTCGGCCCGTCGACCCGCCTGCAGGTGACCGCCGCGCCGCCGGAGCTGCTGGCCGAGGGCGAGGGCACCGGCACCGAGCTGACCCGGACGCTCAAGATCGCCGAGGGCCACACCGAGGGCGTGCTGCAGGTCGTGGCGCAGGCCGCGAGCTGCGACGCCGACGCCGAGCACCCGGTCTGCCGGGTGACCCGCCAGGACTGGGGCGTGCCGATCCGGATCACGCCGGACGGGCCGGACCGCCTCCAGCTGATCCTCGCGGGGGCGTGAAGGCGCTCTCCAGCACGTCCATGGCCTGGTGGAACAACGTGACCAGGTCCGGATCCGAACCGGGCTGCCACCGTCCGATGGCGGCCCGGTTCGCGCCGATCGCGGCCGCGGCCGTGGTCCGCACGTAGAGGTCGTCCGCCGGTAGTCCGGTGCGCGCGGCCAGGGCTTCGGCCACCGCCTCTTCGAGCGCGCGGTTGGCCTGTGCCACTCGCGGCATCAGCTCCGGGTGTTCCCGCAGCAGCAGCGTCCGCTCGGTCCACACGTCCGTGGCGGCCAGTTCGGCGAAGCGCCCGGCGAACACCTCCCGCAACGCCGTCAGCGGCGGCTCGTCCGCGGGCCGGTCCGCGATGCGCTGCCCCAGCGTGGCGGCCGCGATGTCCAGCGACAGCACAGCCTCGTCCTTGGTCGCGAAGTAGTTGAAGAACGTCCGCGGCGAGACCCCGGCGGCCGCGCAGATGTCCTCGACCGTCACCGCGTCCGGCCCGTGCCGGCGGTACAGCGTGACGGCCGCGTGGCGCAGTGCTTCGCGGGTGGCTTCCTTCTTGCGCTCGCGCAGACCGGTGGGCGGGCTCACGATTCTTACAGTACTGCATTTTTGCAGCGCCTGCAAAAAGTGATAAGCTGACAGCATGGCGGAACATGTCGAAACCCAGGAACAAGAACCCGGAAAGCTCCGCACCCTGGCCGAAAGCCTGTGGTTCCCGGTCTTCTTCGCCCTCGGCTTCGTCTTCTGCTACCTGCTCGCGTTCCACGCGCCGTCGCCGCACCACATCGAGGTCGCGGTCGCCGACGAGACCGCCGCGGCGCGCATCGAGGCGGCCCTGGGCCAGGCGAGCCCCGACGCGTTCGACATCCAGCCGGTCGCCACCGCCGACCAGGCCCGCCAGGCGGTGCTCGACCGCGACGCCACCGCCGCCTACTCGGCCGATCCGGCGCGCCCGACGCTCTTCGTCGCCAAGGCCGACGGCTACCTGCTCGAATCGGTCCTCAACCAGGCCTTCGCCCCGGTGGCCGCCCAGACCGGGCACGCGCTCACCGTCGTCGACCTCGCGCCGACCGAACCCGGCGACGCGATGGGCACCGGTCTGTTCTACCTCGTGCTGATCTGGAACATCCCCAGCTACATCGTCGTGATGATGTTGCTGCGGGCGGTCACGCTGAGCCGCCGCGCCAAGGTCGCCACGCTGGTCGGCTTCGGCGCCCTGCTCACCCTCATCGGCTACGCCGGCGGCGTCGCGATGGACGTCATCCCGAACGACCCGGTCGCGATCCCCGTCGCATTCCTGCTCACGCAGGCCGTCTCGCTGACCTCGTTCGGCCTGGTGCCGCTGGTCAAGCAGTGGTTCCCCGGGGTGGCGATGGGTCTGTTCGTGCTGCTGTCGATGCCGTCCAGCGGCGGCGCGGTGCCGGTCCAGATGGTCCCCGGGTTCTTCCGCGCGCTGCACCCGTTCTTCCCGATGGGCAACCTGATCGAGGCCCTGCGCGGCATCTTCTACTTCGACGGCCGGGGCGTGCTGCGGCCGGTGCTGGTGCTGTGCGGGTGGGTCCTGCTCGGCGTCGTGCTGATCGCCGGTCACGCCCTCGTGCAGCGCCGCAAGGGCGGCGCGGTCGAGGAGCCGCCGGTCGAGGACCCTGCCTTCGAGATGCCGCAGCCGACCGCGGTGCCGGCGGACCGCCGCCACTTCGGTGAGCCGGTGCCGACGCTGACCGGCGCGGTCCACGCGGCCGACGGCTCACCGGTGCCGGGCGCCGCGGTGACGGTGATGGACGGCCGCGGGCACCAGCTCGTCCGCACGACGGCCGACGACGAGGGCCGCTACGCGGTCGCCGGGCTGCCCGGTCAGTTCGTCGACCTGGTCGTGTCCGCGCCCGGGTTCGAGGCGACCGCGAGCCGCGCGCTGGTGCGCGAGGGCGGGACCACGCACCGGGACTTCACCCTGCGCGGACGGCAACCGCTGGTCTCCGCGGCACGCTGAGGACACGTAGCATTACCGGCGTGTCGGAAGCCAAGAACCTGCCGGACGCCGCGGCGAAGCTGGAAATCCAGATGCTGCACGACCGCGTCCTCGTCCGGGTCTCCGCGGAGGAGGGAGAGCGCCGCAGCAGCGGCGGCATCGTGATTCCGGCGACCGCTCAGGTGGCGCGCCGTCTCGCGTGGGGCGACGTACTGGGGGTAGGCAGTAATGTACGCAACGTGAAGGTCGGCGACCGCGTGCTGTTCAACCCCGAGGACCAGCTCGAGGTCGAGGTCCAGGGCGAGGCGTACCTGGTGATGCGGGAGCGCGACATCCACGCGGTGGCCACCGAGCGCACGGAGCACGGGACGGGCCTGTACTTGTAACGCGTCCGGGAGGAAGCGTGGGGCGGGAGGACCAGTACTGGCCGGAGCGGGACCCTGATTCCCTCCGGAACGCCGAGACCGCGGTCGGACCGCGTCCGCCCGCCGAGTTCCTGCTGGACGAACCGCTCGACGCGACCGAGGACGCCCTGGTCGGGGAACTCCTTGAGGTCGGCGACGCGCCCGCGGCGCCACCGTCGCCCGGCAAGCGCTTCCTGGCCCGCGCGTTCATGGTCGCCGGCTGCCTGCTGGGCGTCGGGGTCATCCTCTACGGCGCGGACCTGATCGTCAGCGCCGGTGACGTGCCGCGCGGCGTCACGGTCGCCGGTGTCGAGGTCGGCGGGCTCAGCCGGGAGGACGCCGAGGCGAAGCTGCGCCGCGAGCTGGGCCCGCGCCTGAACGCGCCGGTCCCGGTCGAGGCCGGGGACGTGCGCACCACGCTCGACCCGGCGCGGTCCGGCCTGACCGTCGACTGGTCGTCGACCGTCGCGCAGGCCGGGCGCCAGCCGCTGGACCCGCTCGACCGGATCACGTCGTTCTTTCGCACCCGCGAGGTCGGGGTCGTCACGTCCACCGATCCGGACAAGCTGCACCAGTCCATCGCGCGGCTGGCGGCCGAGCGCATCAACCACCCACCCACCGAGGGCAGCATCGGGTTCGTGACGGTCCCGGGCACCGACGGCGGGGTGAACCCGTACCCGATCGAGCCGAGAAACGGGCAGGACCTGGTCGACGTCAAGGGCGCCGGGGACATCCTGCGGGCCACCTGGCTGGACAAGAGCGGCGTGCGGCTGCCGGTCGTGCTGACGCCGGTCAAGGTCACCTCGGCCGGGGTGCACTCGGCGCTGGAGCGGCTGGTCGCGCCCGCGGTCGCCAAGCCGGTCACGCTGCACGGCGACGGCGCCGACGCGGTGCTCAAGCCCAGCGCGATCGCCGCCGCCCTGAAGTTCAGCCCGGCCGACGGCGGCGCGCTGCGGGTCGAGGCCGATCCGGGGAAGCTGCAGCAGGCGGTGCGGGACCCGCTGGTGTCCACCGAGAAGCGCGGCAAGGACGCGCAGATCGTGTTCGCCGGTGGCGCGCCCGCCGTCCAGCCGTCCGAGGACGCGCGCAAGATCGACTGGAACCGGACGTTCCAGCCGCTGATGGACGTCCTCGCCAAGCCGGACGGCCGCGACCTGGCGGTGCGCTACCAGACGACCCGCCCGCAGACCACCACCGAGGAGGCGAACGCGCTGGGCATCAAGGAGGTCGTCGGCGAGTTCACCACCAGCGGGCTGTCCGGCCCGGCCGCGACGAACGCGCGGATCATGGCGGACAAGGTGAACGGCACGATCCTGCGGCCCGGTGAGACGTTCAGCCTCAACGCGCGGGTGGGCGCCCGCAGCCAGTCGCAGGGGTACGTCCCGGCGCCGGTCAACGAGGACGGGTTCGGCCCGGAGGTCATCGGCGGCGGCTCGTCGCAGCTGGCGACGACCCTCTACAACGCGGCGTACTTCGCGGGCCTGACCGACGCGGGCCACACCGAGCACAGCTACCACCTGGACCGCTACCCGGCGGGCCGGGACGCCGTCGCGATCACCGCCGACGGGGCGGCGGTGGACCTGAAGTTCACCGACAGCCTCAAGAGCGGGGTGGCGATCCAGGCGTCGGTGTCCGGCGGCAGCGTCACGGTGAAGATCTGGGGCACCAAGCAGTACCGCGTGGAGTCCTCGACCGGTTCGTTCTCGGACTTCCGGCCGCCACCGCTGCAGCCCGGCGGCCCCGGTCCGGACTGCCGCCCGTCCGGCGGCCGCCCCGGCTTCACCACCACCGACACCCGGGTGCTCTACGACGTGACCACCGGAGCGGAGGTCCGCCGCGACACCAGGACCGTCACCTACGCCCCGAAGCCGGCCGTGCTGTGTGGTTTCGGGGTGAGCTCCGACCCGGGGCACGGCACGGAAATCCGGTAGCGGAGCCGCCGGGGCCGCTGTCAGCATCCGGTGGTGGAGATCTTCGGACCGGTGCTGGACGTGCGGCCGCTGTTCGGCCGGGAGCGTCGCGAACTGCTGCGGTTGCTGGGCTCGCTGAGCGCGGCGGAGTGGTCGGCGCCGACGGTGTGCCCTGGCTGGACGGTGCACGACCTCGCCGGGCACATCCTGAACGACTACATGCGCCGGTTGTCCGGCGGCCGGGACGGCTTCGCCGGGGCGAAGTTCGCCAACGACGAGACCCTGCCCGCCTACCTGACCCGGGTCAACGACGAGTTCGTCCGTGCGATGCGGCAGGTCAGCCCCGAGCTGATCGTCCAGTTGCTCACCGTTCTCGGCCCCGAGCTCGACCGGCTGTGGGAGTCCTTCGACCTGACCGCGCCGGCGATGCTGGACGTGTCGTGGGCCGGTCCCGGCACCAGCCCGGCGTGGTTGGACATCGCGCGCGAGTACACCGAGTTCTGGGTGCACCAGCAACAGATCCGGGACGCGGTGGGGCGGCCCGGCGCGGACGAGCCCGAGCTGGTGCGCCCGGTGCTGGACGCGTTCATGCGCGCGCTGCCCCACACGCTGCGAGACGTGGTTCGCCCGGAGGGCACCGTGGTGCGGGTGGTCGTCCCCGACGGCGGGACGTGGCACGCCCGGTCGGACGGGCAGCGCTGGCGGATGGCCGCCGGGGGCGAACCCGCCGCCACCGTCACCATGCGGCCCGGCGACTTCTGGCGCCTGGCCACGCGGGGCATCTCCGTCGACGAGGCCCGCCGCCGCGCGGACCTCGACGGCGACCGCGAACTCGCCGGGGCGGTGACCACCCTGCTGGCCGTGGTCGCCTGATCTCAGCGCAGCACGAGGCAGTCGTCGAGGTCGTCGAGCCAGTCCGGGGTCTCCAGCCACCGGTTCCAGCGCA
Organism: Amycolatopsis sp. NPDC006125; assembly: GCF_040614195.1. Lineage (NCBI taxonomy): Bacteria > Bacillati > Actinomycetota > Actinomycetes > Pseudonocardiales > Pseudonocardiaceae > Amycolatopsis > Amycolatopsis sp. NPDC006125. The sequence goes on along the minus strand of NZ_JBEXTZ010000016.1, from coordinate 89,927 downwards.
GGTCGAGTTTCACCAGCGGCAGCTCGGCGAGCCCGTCCGGCAGCGTGCGCAGCTCGTTCTCCCGCAGGTCCAGGTACCGCAGGTCGCGCAGCTTCCCGACGGACGCGGGCAGCTCGGTGAGGTGGTTGCCGCGCAGGTGCAGCTCCCGCAGCTTGCTCAGCTCGCCGATGCTGTCCGGCAGCTCGTGCAGGTCGTTGCGGTACAGGCGCAGTTCGCGCAGCTCACGCAGGCCGGAGAGGTCCGAGGGCAGCGACTTCAGCCCGTTGTCCGTCGCGCTCAGGTAGCGCAGACGGCCGAGGCGGGTCAGCGAGTCCGGCAGCGTCGTCAGGCGGTTGTCCGAGAGGTACAGGTACTCGGTCAGGTTCGGCAGGTCGCCCAGCTCGCTGGGTAGTTCGGTGAGCTGGTTGTGGCCGAGGTCGAGGGTGTGCAGCGAGGTCAGCCGCGCGATGCCGGCAGGGATCGAGGTCAGCCGGTTCGCGGCCAGGTTCAGCACGGCCAGCCGGTCGAGGTCCCACAACTCGTCCGGCAGCTCGGTCAGCTCGTTGTCGTAGGCGCTCAGGTACTCCAGGCCGGCGGGCAGTTCGGGCAGCCGGGTGAGCCCCTGGTGGTCGAGGTCCATCGGGCGAACATACCGGCGCGATCACTCCGCGTACGTTCCGATACCCTCCGTCACCGTTCTCGAGAGAGGGAGGATCCACGTGAAGAAGTCCCTTGCCCTGCTGGCGGCGGCCGCGGCGGTGGTGGTGCTGCCCGGGACGGCCACGGCCGCGGAGGGCGAGCCGGCCCTGGTGCACGCTTCGCCGCAGAACGGCTGCAAGCTGAACATCCGGGCGGCCGCGGACGTCGGCTCGGCGCTGCTGCACACGCTGACCTGCACCAACTACACGACCTGCGTGCACGCGCCGGAGCGGGACCTGCCGTGCGGGCAGGTCGTCACGGGCGGGCAGTACACCTGTGTCGGAGCCGAGGGCAAGCAGCTGACCGACAACCGGTGGGCCGAGGTGCTGTGGCGCTCGCCGCAGCAGTCGTTCGTGGCCGTCGGCTGCGCCGCGTTCCGGTCCTGAACGCGAACGTGCCCGGGAAGGCGGACCTTCCCGGGCACCACGTCCGAATGCGTTACCTGGTCAGTTTTCGCCGGCCGTACATGCCGCTGACCAGCGAGACCCCGATCGCCGCGATGACCACCTGGGTGATCAGCTCCAGCCAGTCGAAGCCCTTGGTGTCCGCGTAGCCGATGCCCCGCGCGATCGCGGTGCCGATGAACGCCGCGACGATACCGACGATGATCGTGAGCCAGATCGGAATCCCCTGCTTGCCGGGTGCGATCAGCCGACCGAGCGCGCCGATGATCAAACCAACGACGATCGCGCTGATGATTCCACCGATTGTCATCGCAACTCCTTCAGCTTCGGTGTGCTTCCGGGGTACCTTCCCGCGCCGCTTTCAAACCCGCATATTTGCTGGCGCTTATATACGTCTTGTGTGATACTTCGCGGGTGGACGTCTTCGAAGCGGTGGCCGAGCCCAGCCGGCGCACCCTGCTGGACCTTCTGGCCCAGGGCGAGCTGCCCGCGGGCGATCTGGTCGCGGCGCTGCCCGGTCTCACCCAGCCGGCCGTGTCCCGCCACCTGCGGATCCTGCGGGAGGTCGGGCTGGTCGAAGTTCGCCCGGACGGGCAACGCCGGATCTACGCGTTGCGCCCGGACGGCCTGGCCGAGATCGACAAGTGGCTGGGCCGGTACCGCCGCTACTGGGCGCGCCACCTCGATTCCCTCGAGCGCCACCTGGCGCGCAACCAGGAAGGACACCAGGAGTGAGCTCCGAGAACGGCACGATCGAAACCGACGGCGAGGCGGCGGTCATCCGCTTCGAGCGCCACCTGCCCTTCCCGATCGAGACGGTGTGGGCCGCGATCACCGATCCCGCGCGGCGGCGGGCGTGGTTCGGCGAAACGGTCCTGGACACCGAGGCGGGCACCATCGAGATGCTGCCCGAGGACCCGCCCGCGCCCGACGACGCCAAGCGCATGACCGGGCGGATCCTCGTGTGGCAGCCGCCGCACGTGTTCGAGCACGAGTGGCGCCAGCGCATCGTCGAGGACGGGGTGGTGCGCTACGAGCTGTCCGAGACGCCGGACGGCACCCTGCTGAAGTTCACCCACCGGGGACTGTCAGTGCGCAACGCGCGGGGCTTCATCCCGGGCACGCACGCCTTCTTCGACCGGCTGGCCGCCCACCTGGCCGGCGCGGAGCCGCCCGCGTGGCCGGAGCGCTACGCGGCCGTCGCCGAGCGCTACCCGGCCTGGTCCTGACGCCCTGTCAGCGATCATCCGTGGCAGTGGGCCACGTCGGGCGGCTCGGCGAGGAAGGGGCGCAGCTCGAGCCATTCGTGGATCGGCTTCCCACCCGCCCCGGGCGCGGCCGACAACTCCCCGGCCAGCTCCACCGCACGCTCGTGGCTGTCCACGTCGATCACCATCCACCCGGCGATCAGGTCCTTGGTCTCCGGGAACGGGCCATCGGTCACCGGCGGACGCCCCTCCCCGTCGTAGCGCACCCACGTGCCCTCCGGCGCCAGCGCCTGACCGTCGACGAACTCGCCGGTCTCCTCCAACCGGGCCGCGAAATCCCGCATGTACTGCACGTGCGCCGTGATCTCCTCCGGCGCCCACTGGTCCATCGGCACGTCGTTGACCGCCGCCGGAGCGCCCCGGTAGTGCTTGAGCAGCAGGTACTTGGCCATGATTGTCTCCTCGGTGTGGTGCGCCCATTGTGGCCGCGTTCGCACCGGGGACGGAGCCGATCGCGGGTTCTCGACACCGACGCCGATTTTTTCGGCGAACACGCGAAAGGCCCCCTCGCGCTGGGCGAGGAGGCCTTCCACAGGGGATCTACGGGGAGATCAGAACGCCGACTCCGGGACCTCCATGAGGTCGTTGTCGGCGGCCTCGACGACCGCGCGGCGCGCGGTCAGCTCGGGCAGCACCTGCTTGGCGAAGAACGACGCCACCGCGATCTTGCCCTGGTAGAACGCCTGGTCCTTGGCCGAGGCGCCGTCCAGCTTGGTCAGCGCGATCTCGGCCTGGCGCAGCAGCTGCCAGCCCACCAGCAGGTCGCCGGCCGACATCAGGAACCGGACGGTGTGCTGGCCGACCTTGTACAGGTTCTTGACGTCCTCCTGCGACGAGGTCAGGTAGCCGATCATCGAGCCGAGCATGCCCTGCACGTCCTCCAGGGCGCGCTTGAGCAGCTCACGCTCGTTCTTCAGCCTGCCGTTGCCCGCCTCGGACTCGATGAACTTGGTGATCTCGTTCGCGATGTAGCCCAGCGCCTGGCCCTTGTCGCGGACGATCTTCCGGAAGAAGAAGTCCTGCGACTGGATGGCCGTGGTGCCCTCGTACAGCGAGTCGATCTTCGCGTCGCGGATGTACTGCTCGATGGGGTAGTCCTGCAGGAAGCCGGAGCCGCCCAGGGTCTGCAGCGACTGCACGAGCTGCTCGGTGGCGCGCTCGGAGCCGACGCCCTTGACGATCGGCAGCAGCAGGTCGTTGACCCGCTCGGCCAGCTTCTGCGACTGCTCGTCGCCTTCGCCGGTCCACACCTGGTCCTGGAAGGACGCGGTGTAGAGGTACACGGCGCGCAGGCCCTCGGCGTAGGCCTTCTGCAGCATCAGCGACCGGCGCACGTCCGGGTGGTGCGTGATGGTGACCCGCGGCGCCGTCTTGTCGGTCATCTGGGTCAGGTCGGCGCCCTGGACGCGCTCCTTGGCGTACTCCAGCGCGTTCAGGTAACCGGTGGACAGCGTGGCGATGGCCTTGGTGCCGACCATCATCCGGGCGTACTCGATGACCTGGAACATCTGCGCGATGCCGTCGTGCACCTCGCCGAGCAGCCAGCCCTTGGCCGGGATGCCGTGCTGGCCGAAGGTCAGCTCGCAGGTGGTGGAGACCTTCAGGCCCATCTTGTGCTCGACGTTGGTGACGAAGGCGCCGTTGCGCTCGCCCAGCTCACCGGTGTTGGTGTCGAAGTGGAACTTCGGCACGAGGAACAGCGACAGGCCCTTGGTGCCCGGCTTGGCCTCGATGCCCGGACCCTCGGGACGGGCCAGCACCAGGTGCATGATGTTCTCGGTCATGTCCTGGTCGGCGGAGGTGATGAACCGCTTCACGCCGTCCAGGTGCCAGCTGCCGTCCTCCTGCAGCACGGCCTTGGTGCGGCCGGCGCCGACGTCGGAACCGGCGTCCGGCTCGGTGAGGACCATCGTGGCGCCCCACGCGCGGTCGATCATGATCCGCGCCCAGCGCTTCTGCTCCTCGGTGCCGTTGCGGTCGAGGATCATCGCGAAGTTCGGGCCCGCCATGTACATGAACAGGGCCGGGTTGGCGCCGAGGATCAGCTCGGCCGCCGCCCACTGCACGGTCGGGGGCAGGCCGAGGCCGCCGAGGTCGTTGGTGAGGCCCAGCCGCCACCACTCGCCGTCCCAGAGCTGCTGGTAGCTCTTCTTGAACGACTCCGGCAGGGTGGCCGAGAACGTCTTGGGGTCGTACACCGGCGGGTTGCGGTCGGCGTCGGCGAAGGACTCGGCCAGCGGGCCGACCGCGAGGTTGTTGAGTTCCTGCAGCGCGCCGCGCGCGGTCTCCTCGTCGGAGTCCGCGAGGACCCCCTTGCCGAGGCGCTCCTGGACGTTCAGGACCTCGAACAGGTTGAACTCGAGGTCTCGCACGTTGGACTTGTAGTGGCCCATGTCGTCGCTCCGTTGTCGATCGGGTTTCCGGCTGGGCGCATGCTGGTCCCCTACTGGCCGGTAACATCAGGATATTACCTGTGGGTAACCGCGGCAAGCGAAACCAGCCTGTTGTGACGCACGGATCGGCTAGCGGGAGCGGTACTCGACCACCCCGGGAGCCGTCGAACCGGGCGAAACCCGCTGCTCCGGGCCGTCGTCGGGCTGGGCCACCAGTATCCCGGCGCGGAAGGCGATCGTGACGGCGTGCGTCCGGTCACGGGCGGAGAGCTTGCGCAGGATGCTCTTCACGTGCGTGCGCACGGTCTCCACGGACAGGTAGAGGACCTTCGCGATGCCCGCGTTCTCCAGTCCCTCCGCGACGAGCTGCAGGACCTGGTACTCGCGGCGGGACAACGGCATCTGGGCGCGGCGCACCGCGGCGGCGCTGGCGGACTGGCGCGCCGCGGACACGAGGGTCGCCAGCGACGGGTCGACGTAGCGGCGGTCGAGGTAGGCGCGGCGGATGCCCTCGACCAGCCGGCGCGACTCGGCCGAGCGCGGGATGGCGGCGTGCACGCCGGCCGCGATGGCGTCGTGCAGGAACGCCGGGGTGCGGTTGGCCTCCCGGACCAGCGCGATCACGATCAGCGCCGGGTCGCCTGCGATCAGCAGCTTGCTGAGGTGCCCGTGGGGGTCGAGTCCGGAGTCCACGAGGATGACGTCGGGGTGGATCTGCTCGGCGAGCTGCAGCGCGCCGTGCGGGTTGATGGCCTGTCCCGCCCAGTGCATCCCCTGCGTGCGCTGCACGAGCCCGGACAGGCCCTCGCGGTAGATGGGCACCGGGTCCACAGCGGCGACACCCACGCTGCGGCCGGCCGGCGGTCCCTGCGGCACCCTGCTGGGGTCGTTACTGCGCGTCATCACGAAAAGAACCTCGTCTCGGCAAGGCCGGCCGTGGGAGCAGCACCGCCAGGACGGTCCGCCCCCCTCGACGTCCGCCCGGGCTTCCGTGGCGCCTTGACCCGATCCTCCCTGCTGGAACCGGCCACGACCGACACCCGTCAATTGTCTGACCCGTCAGGGCCGTCCGCGTGACGCGGGTTCACCCGCTTGTGTCGCGCACTACTCTGAGTAAACCGAGTTCCGCAGGTCGGCGAATGCTTCGGCGAGTGTCGTCGGGGTCCAGTGTGCGTTGAGACCACTCGGATTGGGCAGCACCCACACGCGTGTTTCACCGAGCAAGTCCGGCTGGCGGCCCACGGTCGCCTTCGGACGGTCGAACGCCGTCCGGAACGCGGTGATGCCGACGACCGCGAGCCAGCGCGGCCGGTACTCCGCGACCTTCGCGGCGAGCCGGACGCCGCCGGCGCGGAGCTCGTCGCCGGTCAGCTCGTCGGCGCGGGCGGTGGCGCGGTTGACGACGTTGGTGATGCCGAGACCGAGGTCGAGCAGTTCGTCCTGCTCACTGGGGTCGAACCGGCGCGGGGTGAAGCCGGAGGCGTGCAGCGCCGGCCAGAAGCGGTTACCGGGGCGGGCGAAGTGGTAACCGGTGGCGCCGGAGTAGAGGCCGGGATTGATCCCGCAGAACAGCACGTCCAGGCCGGGCCGGAGGACGTCCGGGATGGTCGTCCCCGCCGCTGCGGCGAGCTGTTCTCTGGTGGGTCGGGAGGAAGCCATGCGAAGCCGGATACTAGCCGTCGCCGTCGACTGCCACGACGCCGAAGCGCTCGCGCGGTTCTGGTCGCGCGCGCTCGGCTACGAGGAGATCCGGCGCTGGCGGGACGACAAGGGCGTCGAGTACGTGAACGTCGGCTCGGACGACCAGGAGATGCTGGTGTTCCAGCCGGTCGGCGAGGACAAGGTCGTCAAGAACCGCCTGCACCTGGACCTGGCGCCGGAGGGCGGCAGCCAGGCCGACGAGGTCGCGCGGCTGGTGGAGCTGGGCGCGCGGGTGCTGTCGGACGACGACGGCCTGCCGTGGGTGGTGCTGGCGGACCCGGAGGGCAACGAATTCTGCGTGCTCCCGCCGCGCGAGGCGGGCTAGGCTGTCCGGGTGTTCTGCGTGTGCGTGGCCTTGGACTGGTGGGCGCCGTCCGTGTGACGGCCGTTGTGACACCCACTTCGAGCCGTCTTCGGACGGCCGTGCCCCCGAAGGCGGCTCCCTGCCCTGGAGCCTTCCGTGGAACCCCCGATCGAAGTCGGCGCCGACCTGCGCCCTGACGTAGCCGTCCGGCTGGCGTCCCAAGGCGTCCGCCTGCTGTGGCGCGACGATTTCCCGGCCGCCCGCCGCCTGCTCGCCGCCATGGGCAAGCGCTTGCCCGCGCGCTCGGCGGATTTCTACCGCTACCGCCAGTCCAGGCGGAACCGGGCGCGGGTGCTCGGCATGCTGCTGGTCGAACTCGGCCCCGACCTGCGGATCGACCTGCCGCGCGCGCCGGACGTGCGGGACGCGGTCCGGGCGGCCGGTGGCGCGCCGGGACTGGTGCCGCTGACCGAGCTGCTCGGCATGCTGAGCGCGCACGAGTGGCGGGTGAAGGGCGTGCCCGTGCCGGAGCTGGGCGCGCGGATCCACCCGCACTACGGCGTGTTCTCGCCGACCCGCCAGGACTACGTCTCGCTGGTGGCCCGCGCGCCGCTGCCCGCGGTCCGCACAGTGTTCGACATCGGCACGGGCACCGGGGTGCTCGCGGCGGTCCTGGCGCGCCGCGGGGTGCCGGAGGTGGTGGCGACGGACATCTCCCCGGTTGCCGTGGCGTGCGCCGAGGAGAACGTGCGGCGGCTCGGGCTGCCCCAGGTCCGCGTGGTGGAGGCGGACCTGTTCCCGGCGGGCCGCGCGGACCTCGTGGTCTGCAACCCGCCCTGGCTGCCCGGCGCGGCGCACTCCCCGCTGGACGCCGCCGTGTTCGACCCCGGATCGCGGATGCTGACGGGCTTCCTCGGCGGTGCGGCCGCGCACCTGGAGCCCGGTGGCGAGGCGTGGCTGGTCCTGTCCGACCTGGCGGAGCTGGTCGGCCTGCGCACCCGCGCCGAGCTGCTGACCCGGTTCGCCGCCGCGGGCCTCACCGTGGTGGACCGGCTGGACGCGCCGCGCCGGCGGTTCCCTGGCGAGGACCCGCTCGCGAAGGCGCGGTCCCGGGAGGTGGTGTCGCTCTGGCGCCTGCGGCCCTGACCGGCCGACACTGGCCGCATGGACGCCACCACCGCCGACGGCTCCCCGGTCGAGGTCTACCGCCTGCTGCCCCCGGCAGGCGAAGCGGAGATCGTGCACCGGGCGGCCCCGCCGGGCGCCGCGGTGCTCGACCTGGGCTGCGGCACCGGCCGCATCGCCCACCGGCTGGCCGAGCTGGGCCACCCGGTCACCGCGGTCGACGACTCGCCGGAGATGCTGGCGCACGTCCGCGGCGCCGAGACGGTCCAGGCGAGCATCGAGGACCTCGACCTCGGGCGGCGCTTCCCGGTCGTCCTGCTGGCCAGCCACCTCGTGAACCAGCCGGACAGCGCCGCCCTGCTCGCGACGGTGGCGCGGCACCTGGCCGGTGACGGCGTCGCGCTCGTCGAGTGGCACCCGCCCTCCTGGTTCGACACGGTCACCGAGGGCGGCGGCCGGCTCGGCGAGGTGCTGGTCAGCCTCTCCGGCATCAGCCGCGACGGGCCGCTCCTGAGCGCGACTGTCCGCTACCAAGCGCGCGGGCGGTCGTGGGAGCAGCCGTTCACCGCTCGCCGGCTGACCGAGTCCGAGCTGCGGGTCCGCCTCGCCGAAGCCGGTCTTCGCTTCTCCCACTGGTGCACCCCGGACCACCGCTGGTTCGCCGCGAAACGGACGGAGGTGGCGGATTCACCACGACCCGAGTACGGTATGTGATCTGCCACACAAGCACGACGCCAAAGGAGGCGGCGTGGAATTCGCGATCGTCCTCGGGCTCGTAGTCCTGGTCTTCCTGGCGGCCGGCGTGGTCGTCACCTGGGAGGACCGCCGGGCGGCCAGGCGCAAGGCCCACCAGCGGGCCGCGGCCCTAGCGCGCCTCGGTGAGGTGGACCCGCTCGCGCCGCGCAGGCTCGCGGACCGGCTGGACGGCTGACCGCAGCACCAGGAACAGCGTGGCGGCGATCCAGCCGAGCGCGGCGCCGGTGGTGTTGGTGATCAGGTCGTCGACGTCGAAGATCCGGTACTGGAACGGCGCGGTCCCGAAGTTCGCGGTCAGCTGCGTGATCTCCACGGCAAGCGAGATCGCGAAGCCGAGCAGCACGCCCCCGGTGAACCCCCGCTTCCACAGCAGCCGCGCGAACAACCCCAGCGGCACGAACAGCAGCACGTTGAGGGTCATCTGCTCGAAGGCCGTCGTGGACAGCGCGTTGATCCCGTCCTCGACGGCCTCCCGCCGCGCGTCCGCGATCCACTGGAACGGCACCAGCTGGATGGTCTGGGCCAGCCGCCGCCCGCCTGCGCTCGGCAGCGGAAGGAACGTCACGGCGAGCGCGAACGACGCGTAGGCGATCAGCGTGGCGGTCGTCACGACGCGGCCCGGCACGATCCGCCCGAACCGGACGTGGTGCAGCACCAGTTGCGGGACCAGCACGGTCCCCCAGATGGCGAGGAACCCGATCAGTCCGAAGTGGAGTGCGTTGACCTGCGCTGTCGTCATGCTTCGACGTTATGGCGACCACCTGGCCCGCCGAATCGGCCGAGAAGCCCGGCGACGATCACCGGCATCGGCCGAACGGCCGACATTTCACCGGCCTTCCACCTTTCGGGCCTGGTGGTCGTTGCGCCGCGGAGGTTAGATCGCGCCGGTACGCCCCTGACCGGAGGAAAGATGTCCCCTTCACCTCGCGTGCTGCGACGCTGCGTAGCGGCCACCGCCGCGGCGCTGGCCGCCGTCGCGGTTTCGGCCGCGCCCGCATCCGCGGCCCAGCCGTCCGGCACCACCGACGTCCGGCTGATCACCTTCAACGACTTCCACGGCAACCTCGAACCGCCGTCCGGCTCGTCCGGCCGGGTCACCCTGCCCGACGGCTCCACGGTCAACGCCGGCGGCGCGGCCTACCTGGCCACGCACGTCAAGCAGCTGGAGAGCGAGGTCAAGAACTCGATCCTGCTGTCCGCGGGCGACAACGTCGGCGCCTCGCCGGTGGCCTCCGCGCTGTTCCACGACGAGCCGACCATCGAGTTCCTCAACGAGATGGGCGTGCGGGCCTCCGTCGTCGGCAACCACGAGTTCGACGAGGGCTACCAGGAACTGCAGCGCATGCAGTTCGGCGGCTGCCACCCGGCCGACGGCTGCCAGTTCCGCGACAGCTACGGCGGCGCGGACTTCCCGTTCCTCGGCTCCAACGTGTACTTCGACAACGGCGCGCCCGCGCTGCTGCCGTTCACCGTCGAGTTCTCCGGCGGCCAGCCGATCGGCGTCATCGGCGCCACGCTGAAGGACCTGCCGACGGTCGTCTCGGCCGAGGCCATCAAGGGCCTGGAGTTCGGCGACGAGGTCGAGGCCATCAACCGGACCTCCGGCTGGCTCGACCGGCTCGGCATCAAGGCCCAGGTCGTGCTGCTGCACCAGGGCGACAACACGCAGGGCGGCGGACCGGACTCCTGCACCGTGAGTCCCGGCCCGGCCAGCCAGATCGCGAAGGGCGTCTCGGCGAGCGTCGACGCGATCTTCACCGGCCACAGCCACCAGCAGTACAACTGCTCGATCGCGGACCCGGCCGGCAACCCGCGCCCGGTGATCCAGGGCCTGTCGTTCGGCCGCCTGCTGTCGGTCGTCGACCTCAAGATCGACAAGCGGACCCGGGACGTCGTGCGCGGCGCGACCGTGGCGCACAACGAGATCGTCACCCGCGACGTCACGCCCGACCCGGCCGTGGCCAAGCTGGTCGACGAGGCCGTGACCAAGGCGGCGCCGATCGCGAACGAGCAGATCGGCGCCATCACCGGCGACCTGAAGGCGGCCGGCGCCGCCTCCGGCGAGTCGGCACTCGGCGACGTGATCGCCGACGCGCAGCTCGAGGCCACCGCCGCCAACGGCGCGCAGATCGCCATCACGAACCCGGGTGGCATCCGCGCCGACCTCAACTACGCGTCCTCGCCCGCGGGCGAGGGCGACGGCGTGGTGACCTACGGCGAGGCGTTCACCGTGCAGCCGTTCGGGAACATCATGCAGACCATCACGCTGACCGGCGCGAACCTGAAGAACGTGCTCGAGCAGCAGTGGACCGCCACCACCACGCGGATCCTGCAGATCTCGTCGTCGCTGCACTACACCTACTCGGCGTCCGCGCCGGTCGGGTCGAAGGTGCGGGACATCACGGTGAACGGCACGCCGGTCGACCCGGCGGCCACCTACCGGGTGTCGGTGAACAACTTCCTCGCCGGCGGCGGGGACGGCTTCACCGAGTTCACCAAGGGCACCGACCTCGCCGGCGGCCCGGTGGACCTGGACGCGCTGATCGCGTACTTCGGCGCGCACTCGCCGGTCACGCCGCCCCCGGCCGACCGGATCACCGTCGTCGCGTAGTCCCGTTGCCGGTGTGCGGCTCGGGTTGCCCGGGCCGCACACCGGTTTTCGCCCGGTCGACATCCGGGCTGCGGTACAGGACCTCCGGGATCTGGGCCAGTTCCGAGCGGCGCAGTTTCCCGCCGAGCCCGTAGAACTCCTGGAAGCTCATGATCAGCGGCCGCCACCGGTCCGGGTCGATCCGGTCGGTCGTGCCGGGCAAGCGGATCTCGTCGTGCACGTGGACCTTCTGCACCCGCAGTTCGAAGCACAGGATGCTGCCGAGTTGCGCTTCGTCGTCCGCCGCGACCGGGTGGATCGCCTCCACGACCGCCTCCATGGCCACCGGGCACTCCGCGACGCGCGGCGGCGCCACGGTCGACGACGGCACCGCGGTCAGCCCGGCCACTCCGAACTTGTCCGCCTCGTAGCGGTATCCCCGGCGCAGCTTGGATTCCGGGACCTCGGCGGTGCCGGTGGTGCGGGCGAGCCGGTCGACCGCGTCGACTTCGCGCACGGACGGCAGGTTCAGCACGCACTCCCTGGTGCGCCGCAGGTTCCGGGCGGTCTGCGACCGGGCGCCGATGCCGATGATCGCGCGCCAGCCCAGCCAGAACGCCGACGAGATCGGGGCGAGGTTGGGGGTGTCGCCGGCCGTGCTGACGAGCACCACCGGCGTGCCGAAGTACAGGATGTTCGGCTCGATCTCCACGTGTGTCACGGTTTCAGCTTCACGATCCACCGATGGCGCCGCTGGCGGGAAACGGACGCGTCGTTCGCCACGGAGAGCGATGCCCGGTCGTCCCATTGAGCGATATTCGTGTTGGCCCGTATCGATTGCTCAAGCCGCGCGTCTAACCAGACGACATGACTTGAATGACGGAGGTGGAACGGGTGACCTCGGAGCGGGCACGGCCGGACGAGACCGACCTGCTGAGCCTGCACGAGGCTATCGCGGAACTGCACGCCTCGCAGGGCGACTTCCGCACGGCCTACGAGCACCTGAGGACCGCGCTGGGCATCGCGCGCACCGCCCGTCCGCAGATCCCGGAGCAGTTGCGCCGTGAGTTCGACCGCCTCCGCCGCGAGCGCGCCCAGGCCCGTGAGGAAAGCCTGCGGGACGCGCTGACCGCGGTCTACAACCGCCGTTACCTGGACAACCGGCTCGCCGACCTGCTCGGGGACGCGCGGACTCCGTTGGCGGTCGCGTTGATCGACATCGATCTGTTCAAGAGCGTCAATGACACGTTCGGTCACTTGATCGGTGACCAGGTGTTGCGACGGGTGGCCGAGTTGTTGCGCGAAGGCGTGCCCGCGCCGGGGTTTTGCGCGCGTTACGGCGGCGAGGAGTTCATGCTCGTGCTGCCGGAGGTCCAGCCGGGGACGGCGCTGCGGATAGCCGAGCACGCCCGGCGCCGGGTGGCGCAACACGCCTGGTCAGAGATTTGCCCCGGGCTCGGCGTGACGATCAGCGTGGGTGTTTCGCACGAGCCGGTGAGCGGCCCGGAGCAGCTGCGGATGGCCGACGACCTCCTTTACGCCGCGAAGCACGCCGGGCGCAACCGGGTCGCGTACCGCGAACGCGGCGGAGTCCGCGTGCTTGAGCACTGTCAGTAATTGACGGCGGTCGTTTCCCCGTTTTGCCGGTGTGCGGCATCACCCCGTTTGTCGCACTCGGCCCGCTTTGGCGCACGCTATGTAAAAAAATCAGCAGGAGGGTGTCGTCAGGACCCGCGAGTATCTCTACGATAACGATGCTCGCCGTCCCGGCGATGATCACTGAGACGGTCCCCTCCCGGCGGGCCGGCGCGACCGAGGGAGAGGAGACCGGGTGCCAGACGACCACGCCGCAGGCCCCGGTCACAGAGCCGACGACGACGCCCCCAACGGCCGGCGACGCAGGCGTTCCCTGGACACGCACGGCGGCATCAACGTTTCGGATTTGGTAGCCCAGCACACCGGATACCGCCCGAGGTTCGATGGTGCCCGGTCGAACGCGCACATGGCGCCCGCGGACCAGGCGCCGGCGGTGGCGCGGCGAAGCGCACCCCCGGCCCGCCCGGAGCCGCGCGCGCCGGAGCCCCCACCACAACGCCGCTCCCCGGCAACCGGCCGCACGGCAGGCGCGCCCCTGCCGCCCGCCCAGCAGCCCCGCCGTGCCGTACCCCCACGCCGTGGCGCGGCACCGGCTGGCGAGCCGTCACCCGAGACCCCGAACGGCTTCACCCCGAAGCCGCTACCCGGTGCCGCGGACGTGCCGGAGCCCTCGGGCCGGGCTGCTGCGCCGGGCCGCCACGCGGGTGGTTTCACGGAGGCGCCGGAGCCATCGAGCCGGGCTGGGGCGCCGGGCCGCCACACCGGGGGCTTCGCCGAAGCGCCGGAGTCCTCGAACGGTGCCGCGCACCCGAGCGGCTTCACGAAGACCCCGCCGCGCTCCGACGCACGGCACGCGAGTGGTTTCGCGGAGGCGCCGGAGCCGTCGAACGGTGCCGCGCACCCGAGCGGCTTCACGAAAACCCCACCCCGCGCCGACGCACGGCACACGAGTGGTTTCGCCGACGCGCCGGAGCCGTCGAGCAGGGCTGCTGCACCGGGCCGCCACGCGAACGGTTTCGCGGAGCCACCGAAGCCGAACGGCGTCGCGGCACCTGCCCGCCGCGCGCCCCAGCCCGAGCGCGCCGAGGTGCGGCATCCGAGTGGTTTCGCTGAAGCGCCGCAGCCTTCCGTTCGTGCGGAGGCCCCGCGCCGCCCGAGCGTGCCGAAGCCTTCCGGCGGTGCCGCTGCCCCGGTGCATCCGAGCGGCTTCGTCGAGGCCCCGAACGGCGCGGCGGCCCCTGCCCGCCGCGCACCCCAGCCCGACCGCGCCGACGCCCGGCACCCGAGTGGCTTCGCCGAAGCACCCCAGCCCTCCGGCCGCGCCGATGCCCCGGCCCACCCGAGTGGCTTCGTGGAGGCCGCGAACGGCGCGGCGGCCCCCGCCCGCCGCGCAAGCGCGCCCCAGCCCGACCGCGCCGACACCCGGCACCCCAGCGGCTTCGCGGAAGCACCCCAGCCCTCCGGCCGCGCGGACGCCCCGCCCCGGCCGAGCTCTCCGCAGCCCTCGGCGCGTGCCGACGCTCCGCCGCGGCCGAGCGCGCCGCAGGGCGGCAACGCCGAGGCGCCCCGCCCCAGCCCCACCCCTCCGCCCGCCAACTGGCGAGCCACCCCGGCTGACGAAGCGGAATCCGACGCCACCCAGCTCCGCGAGCCGGTCGAGCGGCCCGGTGGTCCGCGGCGCCCGGGGCGGGGGCGGTCGGTGAGCCCGGCGGACCGCCTGACGATGACCGACGAGCTGGAGCCCGTCGGCGATCACACCAAGGTCCGCCGCAAGATCGACAACACCCTGGCGCGCTTCGCGGCCGCCCACGAGGAGCTCGCCGCCGAGGAGGCCAAGCGCCAGGAGCGCCGCGAGCGCTTCATCGCGCGCCCGGTCGCGCTCATCGAGCAGACCCGCACCCGGCTGCAGCGCGTCGTCGCGCCGGTGAAGTCCGACGGGGACGACGAGAAGGCCGCGCCGCAGACCCGCCTGCAGGAAAAGAAACAACGCCGCAGCGACCGGTCGATCCGCATCACCCGCATCGCCTGCGCGGTGCTGGCCGGGCTGATCTTCCTCGCCACCGGCGCGCTGTGGGGCACCAAGACCTGGTTCAACAGCAAGTTCACCGAGATCGCCGCCCTCGACGAGAACTCCTCGGACATCCAGAACGCGGCAGGCCAGACCGGTGACGAGAACTTCCTCATCGTCGGCTCCGACACCCGCGCCGGCGCCACCGCCGAGGAGAACGTCGGCGACGCGGACACCGTCGGCGGCGCCCGCTCGGACACGATCATGCTGGCGCACGTCCCGGCCGACCGGAAGCGCGCGGTGATCGTGTCCTTCCCCCGCGACCTGGAGATCTCCCGGCCCGCCTGCGAACGCTACGACGCGGCCGCGGGCACCTACTCCAGCGAGATCGTCGCCGCGGCCACCAAGGTCAAGCTGAACACCGCGTACGCGGTCGGCGGCCCCAAGTGCCTCACCAAGTGGGTCCAGCAGCTCACCGGGCTGCGCGTCAACCACTTCGTCGGCATCGACTTCGGCGGCTTCAAGGAGATGGTCGACGCGGTGCACGGCGTGACCGTCCACGTCGACAGCCCGATCCGGGACACCACCCTCGGGATGGTGATCGCCGAGACCGGCGACGTGACGATCTCCGGCGACCAGGCGCTCAGCTTCGTCCGCGCCCGCCACGTGGTCGGCGACCCCACCTCGGACTACGGCCGCATCAAGCGGCAGCAGCAGTTCCTCACCGCGCTGCTGCAGAAGGCGATGTCGCAGGGCGTCATCACCGACCCGACGCAGCTCACGAACTTCGTGACCGCGTTCGCCCGCGCGACCTTCGGCGACAACATCGGCGTCGACCAGATGCTCACGCTGGCCCAGTCGATGAAGGGCCTGGACACCAGCAAGCTGAAGTTCCTCACCGTCCCGACCGTCGGCGAGCCGAACACCCGCGGCAACGAGGTGCTCCTGGAGACCAAGTCCAAGGAGCTGTTCCAGGCCATGATCGACAACACCCCGCTGCCCGGCACCCCCGAGTACGAGGCGGCGAAGGCGGCCGCGAGCGCGACGCAGACCCCGCCGCCCAGCTCGTCGAAGTCGTCGAAGTCGTCGAGTTCGACCTCGTCGGACTCGTGACAACTCGTTAGCGCCGGTTCATTCCGGGTTCACTTCGCGATGCGGCGATTGCCCCGAACGGGTCGTAGAGTGTGGCCATGCGCGAGGCTTACCACGTCGAACTCGAAGACCTGGCCGCGAACCTGGCGGACATGTCGCTCCAGGCCGCCGCGGCCATGAAGAAGGCGACCCAGGCACTGCTCGAAGCGGACCTGTCCCTGGCCGAGCAGGTGATCGGCGACGACCAGAAGATCGACGACGCTCGTGCCGAGAACGAGGAGAAGGCGTACGCCCTCCTGGCGCTGCAGGCGCCGGTCGCGACCGACCTGCGCACCGTGCTGGCCGTGATCCACGCCGCGGAGAGCCTGGAGCGGATGGGCGACCTCGCCCTGCACGTCGCGAAGGCGGCCCGCCGCCGCCACCCGCAGGCCACCCTGCCCGAGCCGGTCCGGAACTACTTCGCCGAGATGGGCGAGCTGGACGTCCGGCTGGCGGAGAAGGTCGCCGACGTCATCAAGAGCCGGGACGTCGAGGCGGCCCGCGCCCTCGAGGAAGAGGACGACCGCGTCGACGAGATCCACCGCCACCTGTTCACGGTGATCATGGACAAGGGCTGGGAGCACGGGGTCGCGGCCGCCGTCGACATCACGCTGCTCGGCCGGTTCTACGAGCGGTTCGCCGACCACGCGGTGTCCGTCGGCAAGCGGATGGTGTTCGTGGCGACCGGCAAGATGCCCGGCTACGCCCACGACGAGGACCTCTGACGAACTAGGACGGGCCGCCCTGCAGCCGCTGGTGCAGGGCGGTCATCCGCGCGTCCAGGTCGGCCGCGGTTTCCGCGGCGGCGCGCAGCTCGTCGGCGAAGTCGGCCGGCGCGGTGCCGGCGTACTTGTAGAACAGCTTGTGCTCGACCGCGGCCCAGAAGTCCATGCCGACCGTGCGCATCTGGATCTCCACCTTGACCCGTTCGACCCGGTCGGACAGGAACACCGGGATCCGCACGATCAGGTGCAGGCTGCGGTACCCGTTCGGCTTCGGCTCGGCGATGTAGTCCTTGGTCCGCACGACCTCGACGTCGTCCTGGCGGCCCAGCATCTCGGCGACCAGGTAGACGTCCGGCACGAACGGGCACACCACGCGGATCCCGGCGATGTCCTCGATGTGCTCGCGGATCGCCTCGATGCTCGGCTCCAGGCCCTTGCGGGCCAGCTTGTCGAGGATCGCCTCCGGCGACTTGACGCGGCTCGCCAGGTGCTCGATCGGGTCGTGCTGGTTGGCGAAGTCGAACTCCTCGGACAGGATCCGCAGCTTGGTCATCAGCTCGTCGATGCCGAACTTGTAGACCATGAGTTCCCGCTGGAGCGCTCGAAGCAGCGCAGCTGAGTGGCCGACTTCGTCGAGCACGGTCATGCGACCAGCCTACCGAGGTCGATCAGGGCGCATCCCGCACCGAGCGGGTCGCCCCGATCGAGGCCGCGACGACGCAGCAGATCGCCAGCCACTGCAGCGGGTGCAGCGCCTCCCCGAGCACCAGCAGCCCGGACAGCGCCGCGACGGCCGGTTCGAGGCTCATCAGGATGCCGAACACGCGCGGCGGGATCTTGCGCAGCGCCTCCAGTTCGAGCGAGTACGGGACGACCGACGACAGCAGCGCCACCGCGAGCCCGATCAGCAGCACCCACGGCGACAGCAGGTTCGTGCCGCTCTCGACCACACCGGCCGGCATCGCCGCGACCGCGGCCACGGCCATGCCCAGCGCGAGGCCCTTGCCCTCCTCGGTGCGCTTGCCCAGTGACGCGCTGAGCAGGATGTAGAGCCCCCAGCACGCGCCCGCGATGAGCGCGAACACGATGCCGAGCATCGACAGGTCGCCCCGCGTCTCGGCGAGCAGCACGACGCCGCCCGCCGCCAGCAGCGCCCACAGCACGTCGAGCCAGCGCCGGGACCCGGCCAGCGCCACCGCGAGCGGCCCGAGGAACTCGATGGTGACCGCGATGCCCTGCGGGATGCGCGCCAGCGCCTGGTAGAAGGTCAGGTTCATGGTGCCCAGCACCACGCCGTAGGCGAGGACCACCGGCAGCGCCCGCCGGCCCATGCGCAGCACCGGGCGCCACACGAGCAGCAGCACCACCGCGGCGAAGAACAACCGCAGCGCGACCGTCCCGGCAGGCCCGGCGACCGCGAACAGCTGCTTGGCGAGCGACGCGCCCACCTGCACGCTGACGATCCCGATCAGCACCTGCAGCGGCGGCGGGATGGCGCCGAGCGCCCGCCCGGCCGCCGCGACCGCCCGGGGCTTCGGCAGCCGCCCGCCGACACCGTCCACGTAAACCTGAACCACGTCCCCGACGCTAGCGGCACCCACCGACAGTTCCCACCGGATTTGCCTCACTGCCCGCTTGACCTCCACCAACGTGGAGGTTGCAGGCTCGTGATCACCGAGTCGGTGAGCGAAAAGGGAGCCAGCGGTGCGCGTGGTCCAGGTGGTCGGTTTCGGTGGTCCCGAGGTGCTGGTTCCCGGGGAGGCTGCGGACCCGGTGCCGGGAACGGGCCAGGTCGTGGTCGAGGTGGCGGTCGCGGGCCTGTCGTTCGTCGAGACCCAGATCCGCCGCGGCACCGACCGCTGGCACGAGCGGCCGCGGTTGCCGTACGTGCCCGGCAGCCTGGTCGCCGGTCGGGTGGACGCGGTCGGCGACCAGGTCGACCCGGCCTGGCTGGGCCGCCGGGTCGTGGCCGGCACCGGCGAGGCCGGCGGCTTCGCCGAGCGGGCCGTCGCGGCGGTGGCCGACCTGTTCCCGGTGCCCGACGCCCTGGGGCTGCCGGAGGCCACCGCGCTCCACAGCGACGGCAGCACGGCGCTGGGCCTGGTCGAGAACGCCGGGATCGCCGCGGGCGAGTGGGTGCTGGTCGAAGCGGCGGCCGGCGGGGTGGGCAGCCTGCTGGTGCAACTCGCCCGCGCCGCGGGCGCCAGGGTCGTCGGCGCCGCCGGTGGCTCCCGGAAGCTCGAACTGGTCCGGGAGCTCGGCGCGGACGTCGTGGTCGACTACACGCAACCGGGCTGGGCCAAGGAGGTGCTCGACGCGACCGGCGGCGCGGGTGCCGACCTGGTGTTCGACGGCGTCGGCGGTGCGATCGGGCAGGCCGCGTTCGAGGTCACGCGCCGCGGCGGCCGGTTCTCCGTGCACGGTGCCGCGAGCGGCGAGCCCACGTCCGTCGATCCGGACGACGCGCGGGAGCGGGGCGTGACCGTGATCGGCATCGAGCAGCTCTTCGAGTTCCCGCCGAACGTGGCGCGGTGGGCCGGGCAGATGATGTCCCGCGCGGCCGCGGGGCTCGTCCGGCCGGTCATCGGGCAGACGTTCCCGCTGGAACGGGCCGCCGACGCGCACGCCGCGGTCGAGAACCGCACCACCGTGGGCAAGACCCTGGTGGTGCTCTGAAACGAAGCGACCCCCTCGGCGCGGGGCCGAGGGGGTCGCCGGGGAACGACGATCAGCCGAACCGGCCCGAGATGTAGTCCTCGGTCGCCTTCTCGTTCGGGTTGGAGAAGATCTTCTCCGTGTCGTTGATCTCGACGAGCCGTCCCGGCTGGCCGACACCGGCCAGGTTGAAGAACGCCGTCTGGTCCGACACCCGCGCCGCCTGCTGCATGTTGTGCGTGACGATCACGATGGTGTAGTCCTTCTTCAGCTCGGCGATCAGGTCCTCGATCGCGAGCGTCGAGATCGGGTCCAGCGCCGAGCACGGCTCGTCCATCAGCAGGACGTCCGGCCGCACGGCGATGGCCCGCGCGATGCAGAGCCGCTGCTGCTGACCACCGGAGAGGCTGCCGCCCGGCTTGTTGAGCCGGTCCTTGACCTCGTTCCACAGGTTCGCGCCACGCAGCGCCCGCTCGGCGATCTCGTCGAGCTTCTTCTTGTTCTTCGTACCCGCCAGCTTCAGCCCGGCCACCACGTTGTCCCGGATGGACATCGTCGGGAACGGGTTGGGTCGCTGGAACACCATGCCGATCGTGCGGCGGACCTGCACCGGGTCGACCGAGGACGCGTAGATGTCCTCGCCGTCGAGCAGGACCTCACCGTCGACCCGCGCGCCCGGGATGACCTCGTGCATCCGGTTCAGCGTGCGCAGCACGGTCGACTTGCCGCAGCCCGACGGGCCGATGAAGGCCGTGACGTTCCGCGGCGGCACGGACAGCGTGACGCTGTCGACGGCGTGGAACTTGCCGTAGTAGATGTCGAGGTCCTTGACGTCGATTCGCTTGGCCATAGCGGAACGCTCACTTCTTCTTCGGGGCGACCA
Organism: Amycolatopsis sp. NPDC006125; assembly: GCF_040614195.1. Classification (NCBI taxonomy): domain Bacteria; kingdom Bacillati; phylum Actinomycetota; class Actinomycetes; order Pseudonocardiales; family Pseudonocardiaceae; genus Amycolatopsis; species Amycolatopsis sp. NPDC006125. The sequence continues at coordinate 69,710 of NZ_JBEXTZ010000016.1, read as the reverse complement.
GGCGGGAGACCACCGTGGCGATCAGGTTGATGAGGGCGATGATGATGACGAGGGTCAGCGCGGCGCCCCAGATCCGGTCGAATCCGACGCTACCCGGTTCCATGGAGTTCGTGGCCCGCTCGGTGTTCATCAGCAGCGGCAACGACGCCTGGTTGTCAGCGAACAGGTCCCAGTTGACGTAGGCGGAGTAACCGACGAGCACCAGCAGCGGCGCGGTCTCGCCCATGACGCGGGCCAGCGCCATCATGACACCGCTGATGATGCCGGACAGGGCCGTCGGCAGGACGATCTTCATGATCGTCTTCCACTTCGGCACACCCAGCGCGTAGGAGGCCTCGCGCAGGTCGTCCGGCACGATCCGCAGCATCTCCTCGGCGGAGCGCACGACGACCGGGATCATCAGCAGCACCAGGGCCAGCGACACGGCGAACCCGCTGCGCGGCAGGCCGAAGGTGGTGATCCACAGCGCGTAGATGAACAGCGCCGCCACGATCGAGGGGACACCGGAGAGGATGTCCACCATGAACGTGGTGACCTTGGCCAGCCTGCTGTCCCGCCCGTACTCCACCAGGTAGATGGAGACCAGCAGGCCGAGCGGCACCGAGATGACCGCGCACATCAGGCCCTGTTCGAGCGTGCCGATGATGGCGTGCAGGACACCACCGCCGACCTCGTCGGACAGCACCGAGCCGAAGTCCTGGGCCCACCAGTTGCTGTACGGGATGCGCTTGATGCCGTTCGCGATCACCGTGTAGAGCACCCACACCAGCGGGGCGACGGCGATCAGGAACGACAGCCACACCAGCACCGTGGCGAGCGCGTTCTTGGCCTTGCGGGCCGTGCTGACCTGCTGGAACGCCGGCGGCGACGCCAGCCGCTCGGTCTCGGACAGTGTCGAGGTCATCAGTCCGCCTTCCGCTCGCCGATGATCGTCCGGGCCGCGAAGTTCACCGCGAAGGTCAGGACGAACAGCACCAGACCGGCCGCGATGTAGGCGCCGGCCGACGTGGGGTTGTTGAACTCCGCGTAGTTCGCGGCGATCTGCGACGCGAACGTCGCGCCACCGTCGAACACGCTCCAGTCGAAGAAGTGCCCGCGGGGGATGTACAGGATGACGGCCAGCGCGATCGTCTCACCGAGGGCGCGGCCGAGGCCGAGCATCGACGCGCCGACGTAGCCGGCCTTCCCGAACGGCAGCACCGTCGTCCGGATGACCTCCCAGCGGGTGGCGCCGAGCGCGAGCGCGCCCTCGATGTGGGCGGTCGGCGTGCGCTCGAACACCTCGCGGGACAGCGAGGTGATGATCGGCAGCAGCATCACCGCGAGCACCACACCCGCCGTGAAGATCGTGCCCGAGTAGTTCGGGAACACGTTGCCGGTGCCGAAGATCGGGATGAAGCCCAGGGTCTCGTTCAGCCACTGCGAAACCGGCGCCATCTTCGGCGCGAGCACGAGGATGCCCCACAGACCGAAGATGATCGAGGGCACCGCGGCGAGCAGGTCGACGACGTAGGCGAACGGACGCGCCAGCCGGCGCGGGGCGTACTGGGTCAGGAACAACGCGATGCCCAGCGAGATCGGCATCGCGATGATCAGGGCCACCAGCGAGGTGTAGATCGTGACCAGCAGCAGGTCCAGGATGCCGAACCGCAGGTGGGTGGGGTCGCCGGTCTCCCAGATGCGGGAGGTGAGAAAGTTGATCTCGTTCGCGCTCAGTGCCGGAATCGCCTGCACCAGCAGGAAGATCCCGATCAGCGCGATGAGTGCGACGACGAAGATGCCCGCGCCGGTGCTCAGGTTCTTGAAGATGCGGTCACCCGGCCGCACCTTCGCGGTCTTGTTCGGTGAGGCCAGTGAGGGAGTTCGCTCAGTGGCCGGTGGTTGCGCCGTAATCGGGGGCCTCCGGGAGTGGTCTAGACGCAAGCGGACGCCCACCGGTGTCGCCGGTGGGCGTCCGCCTCGCGAGTGACTCGCTCATCAGTTACTCAGTGCAACCCGTTCTGGGGTGGCAGTCGATCGTCAGGAGATCGCGTTGATCGAGGTCAGCACCTTGTCCTGCAGGGACTGCGGGAGCGGCACGAAACCCTTCTCGGCGATCGGCTGCTGGGCGGTGGTGGCAGCCACGGTCAGGAACGCCTTCATCGCCTTGGCGGTGTCGGCGTCGTAGCCCTTCGAGCAGACGATCTCGTAGGTGGTCAGCAGCAGCGGGTACGCGCCCGGGGTGTTGCTGGCGTAGATGGCCTTGAGGTCCATGGCCAGGTCGTTGCTGCCCGGGGTGCGGAAGGTCGCGGCGTCGAGCGCCTTGGCCACGTTCTCCGGGGTCAGCTCGACGGCGCCGGAGCCGCTGTCCAGCTTGGCGGCGCTCAGGCCGTCCTTGACGTAGGACGACTCGATGTAGCCGATGGCGCCGTCGGCGGCGCGGATGCCGGAGGCGACACCGTTGGAGCCCTGGGCGCCGTTGCCGACGCCGCCCTTGAAGGCCTTGCCGGTGCCCTGCGTCCAGGCGCCCTTCGAGGCGGCCTCGAGGTAGGTCTGGAAGTTGTCGGTGGTGCCCGACTCGTCCGACCGCGAGAACACCTGGATCGGCTTGTCCGGCAGGTTGACGCCCGCGTTGAGGGCGGCGATGGCCGGGTCGTTCCACTTGGTGATCTGGCCGTTGAAGATCTTGGCCGTGACCTCGCCGTTCAGCGTGAGCGAGGAGACGCCGTCCAGCTTGTAGGCGATGGCCACCGGGCCGACGACCAGCGGCAGGTTCCAGGCCTCGCCGCCGGCGCAGCGCTCGTTGGCCTTGGTCTGCTCGTCGCCGGTCTTCAGCGGCGAGTCCGAGCCGCCGAAGTCGACCTGCTTCGCGGTGAACTGCTTGACGCCCGAGCCGGAGCCGGTCGCGTTGTAGTTCACGATCTGGCCGGCGCAAGCCTTGGTGTACTGCTGGGCGAAGATGTCCACCGCGGTCTTCTGGGCCGTCGAACCCTCGCCGGTGAGCGGAGACTTGCCACCGCACTCGACGTTCGCGGTCGCGGTCGGCGCGGTCGCCGCACCCGAGAGCTGGGTGTTGCCCGTCGACGCCGGGTCGGTGCCACAGGCCGCGAGCACGAGGGCAGCGCTCGCCGCGATGCCGAGAGCACCCATCGGCCGCATGATCTTCACTTCATGTCCTCCAGCTAGTGATAGCCATTCGTCGCAACCGGACATTAGGCAGCACGGGTGGACGCGCCCCTCTGTACAGGTGAACGCAAAGTGAACAAGGCCGCCAATGTGAGCGGGACTACTTCACCCGACCGGGTGCCGTGTCCGGGCCGTGACCTGCAGGTTCGCGATCCGTGATGAACCATTGGCGGAGGGTTAACGTAACGGAACGGTGATCACCGTTCGTACTGGACGTCGACCTCGTGGCGGGCGAAGCCGAGTCGCGAATAAACGGCGATCGCGGGCGCGTTGTCGCCTTCCACGTACAAGATCACCTGGGGCAGGCCGCGGTCCCGGAGGTACCGCAGGCCGGCCAGCGTCAGGGCCTTGCCCAGCCCGCCGCCCTGCGCGCCCGGGTCGACGCCGACGACGTACACCTCGCCGGTCTCCCGGCCGCCGAACCGGCGCGGGTTGGCCGGGTGCACCTTCGTCCAGTGGAAGCCGAGCAGCTTGCCCGTGCTGTCCTCGGCGAGGAAGAACCCGTCCGCGTCGAACCAGTCCGCCGACTCCTCGGCGCGCAGGTCGTCGACCGTGAGCCTGCCCTGCTCGGGGTGCCAGTCGAAGGCGCGGGCGTTGACCTCGATGACGGCCTGCTCGTCCCGGCTGGGCACGAAGGTGCGCAGCGAGACGCCCTCGGGCAGCCGGGGCTCGGGCCAGTCCGGGTCGACCGGGGTGTGCATGACCAGCAGCTCGCGGGCGCGCGAGAAGCCCGCTCGTTCGGCAAGGGCGGCGGCGCCGGGGTGGTCGCCGTGCGCCCAGATGCGCAGCGGAGCGTCGCCGGCGCGGTCGACGAGCGCGGACAGCACCTCGGTGCCCACACCCTGGCGCCGGTGGTCCGGCCGCACGATCAGCTCGGCCACCTGGCGGCCGAACGCGTCACCGGAGGTGTCCAGGTGCGCGTAGCCGGCGAGCACGCCGTCGGCGCGGGCCAGCAGGTGCGGCCCGGACGCGAACTCGCCCGGCAACGGCTCGCCGGGCGAGATGTCCGGTCGCCCGTCCACCTCGCGGGCGGTGAGCAGCAGCTCACGCACCTCGCGGGTGGTCGTCTCGTCCAGTTCGTCGACCCACACCACAGTCAGCACGGATTCACGCTATCCCTGATCAGGGGGTGGAGAACTCCGTGGACAGCTCGCCGGGCTCGAAGTTGAGCGAAGTCACGCCGGGCTTGGCGCCCGCCTTGGCGGGGCGCTCGAACTTGTAGCCGACGTTGCGCACGGTGCCGATCATCTGCTCGTGCTCGGGGCCGAGCTTGGCGCGCAGGCGCCGGACGTGCACGTCGACGGTGCGGGTGCCACCGAAGAAGTCGTAGCCCCAGACCTCCTGCAGCAGCTGGGCGCGGGTGAACACCCGGCCCGCGTGCTGCGCGAGGTACTTGAGCAGCTCGAACTCCTTGTAGGTGAGTTCGAGGGTGCGGCGGCGCAGCCGTGCGGTGTACGTCGCCTCGTCGATCACGAGGTCGCCGACCCGCAGCTCGGTGTCCACCTGGGTGGCGCCGCCGTCGCGGGTGGTCGCCAGCCGCAGCCGGGCGTCGACCTCGGCCGGGCCCGCGGTGGGGAGCAGGATGTCGTCGGTGCGCCACTCGGCGCTCACCGCGACGAGGCCGCCCTCGCCGATGACCGCGATGATCGGCGTGCTGCCCTCGTCCTCGCCGGTGCCCTTCAGCAGGCGGCAGAGGCTCTTGGCCGACGCGAGATCGGTGCGCGCGTCCAGCAGGATGACGTCCCGGTGGCCGGCGTCGAGCAGCGCGGTGACCTCCGGCGCCCGGACGCGTACCGTGTGCGGCAGCAGGTCGAGAGCTGGGAGGACTGCGGTGGCTTCCGCCTCGGAAGTGAGTACGAGCAGGTCCAGGCTCATCGCCACACCGCCTTCTTGCTAGTCCGTAGCCTTGAGCGCCCCTGGTCTTAGCGGACAAGACTAGCGGGTGAACAGGCGGAAACCACCTGCTCTGCAGCCACCGTCACACTGACGTCACACTGGTGACCCATAGCCTCGGGCTGTCCAGAAGCCGGACACGAGACAGATCGGACACGAAGAGTGAGCAGACCTGCGACCCAGGACCGAGCCGTGCCACCAGCGGGATCGCGCCGCCGTGGACGCCGAGCCCGCCGCATCGTCATCAGTCTCGTCGTGCTGCTCGCGCTCCTGGTCGGGGCCGATTTCGGGCTCGCCGCGTACGCCGAGCACACGGTGTCGCAGAAGGCCCGCGAGCAGCTGAAGCTGAGCGACGACCCGTCCGTGACGATCCACGGTTTCCCGTTCACCACGCAGGCGATCGGCGGCGACTACGGGCACATCTCACTGTCCGCGTCCGGGGTGCCGATCAAGGACCTGCAGGACGTCGGTGTGACGGCCGACCTCTACGACGTCACCGCGCCGCTGTCGGACCTGGTGAACGGCAACACCGACGCGATCGACATCGGACGCCTGGAGGCCCAGGTCACGATCAAGGCCAGCGACATCAACAAGGTGGACCCGCTGACCAAGGTCGACGACCTGCGGATCGAGCCGTCGAGCATCGAGTACGTGGAGACCGGCCAGGACGCCGAGAGCGGCACGGACAGCGGCTCCGGCGGCGACCAGCAGGGCCAGGACGGCACGACGGAGGAGGAGCAGGACAAGTCCAGGGCCGGCATCCGCATCTCCGGGTACGTGCAGATCGCGGGCCAGCAGCTGGAGATCTTCTGCTTCGCGATGATCGAACTGCACGGCACGGCGATCGACATCGTGCCCAAGCGGCTGCAGTACGGGAATGACAAGGAGACGACCGTTGTTCCCGAAGCTGTGCAGCAGGCCCTGCTGCCGAACTTCAAGGCCACGATCGACACCGGCAACCTCCCGTTCGAGGTCACCCCGACGGCGGTACAGGTGAACAGCGGTTCGGTCACCATCAAGGGCGAGGCCAAGAACGTGACGTTCAGCGGGGCGACCAGCTCTACCGGAGGGTGAGGCGCGGATGACGGGCGTGTGGGTCGTGCTCGGCACGCTGGTGGTCGCGGCGGTCGCCGGCGGGCTGCTCAAGGCGCGCAACGGTCGCGTCCGGGCGGCTCGCCGGGCGCCCGCGGCCGGGCTGCCCGAGCCGGTCGCGGCGGTGCTCGACACCGGCGCCCGCGTCACCCTGGTGCAGATCTCCACCACGTTCTGCACCCCGTGCCGGCACACCCGCGCCCTGCTCGGCCCGCTGGCCGAGCGCACCGACGGCCTGAACCACGTCGAGCTGGACGTGACGAACCAGCCGGAGGTCGCGCAGGCGCTGGGTGTGCTGCGCACGCCGACCACGATCGCCTACGACTCCGACGGCACCGAGCTGCTGCGAGTCGGCGGCGTGCCGAAGGCGCCCGCGCTGCTGGAGGCCCTCGCGCCGCACCTCCCGGCGCGGGTGACGGACTGACACGCCGCTGAGCTGGGCTGAGTGGGCCCTCGCGCCTTCCGGCGGGTGTGATCGGCTGACACGCCGCCGGCTGCGCTGAGAACGCCCACATGCCGCGCCGTCCGGCGCGGTTGGTGGAGAGACATGCCGCTGGGTGCGCTGAGGGTGCCCTCGCGCCGCATCTCCCGGCGAGGGTGGCGAGAGACATATCGCTGGCTGCGTTGAGGGTGTCCTCGCGCCGCACCTCCCGGCGGGTGTGGCGGATTGACTTGCCGCTGGCCGCGCTGCCGGTGGCCCTGGTACTGCACCTTCCGGCCCGCGTCGCGGAGCCACCTGCCGCTGGTCGGGCTGTTGGTGACCCTCGCGCCGCACCTCCCAGCGCGGTAACGGACTGCCACGCCACTGGCCTGCGCTGAGAACGCCCACGTGCCGCGCCGTCCGGCGCGGGTGGCGGAGTGACCTACCGCTGGCTGCGCTGAGGGGCCCTCGCGCCGCGCCTTCCGGCGGGTGTGACTGGATTGACACGCCCGCTGGCCGCGCTGTTGGAGGCCCTCGCGTCGCGCCGCATCTCCCGGCGCGGGTGGCTGAGAGACATGCCGCTGGCTGCGCTGAGGGTGCCCTCGCGCCGCGCCTTCCGGCGGGTGTGACGGATTGACACGCCCGCTGGCCGCGCTGTTGGAGGCCCTCGCGCCGCACCTCCCATCGCGGTAACGGACTGACACGCCACTGGCCTGCGCTGAGAACGCCCACGTGCCGCGCCGCCCGGCGCGGGTGGCGGAGTGACCTACCGCTGGCTGCGTTGAGGGTGCCCTCGCGCCGCGCCTTCCGGCGGGTGTGGCGGATTGACTTGCCGCTGGCCGCGCTGCTGGTGGCCCTGGTGCTGCACCTTCCGGCCCGCGTCGCGGAGCCACACGCCGCTGGCCGGGCTGTTGGTGACCCTCGCGCCGCACCTTCCGGCCCGCGCGACGGAGCGACAAGCCCCTGACCGCGCTGCTCCCGGCCCCCACACCGCCCCTCCCGGCGCGCGTGACCCAGTCACACACCGCTGACCTGGGCCGAATTTCTTTCTTGGATCGTGGGAATGCTCTCACTGGGTGGACGCCACTCCCACTTTCAGGGACGTCCGGGTAGCCTGACGCTCGTGTGCAGGCTGCCCCTCACTCTGCTGACGCAACGTCGCGCGGTCGACTTCTGCCGCGTGCGCAGCAGCCTGTGTCTGCCCTAGCGGGTCCGCCTCAGCCGTACCCGCTTCTCCCCCCGCCGGAAAAACCCATTCCGACGCGCGCTCACGCGCGCCCCGCCAGGGAGGTGACATGTCAGCAGGCCCAGCCGTAGACCCCCGTGGACCGCGCTTCGCGGCCGTCATCACGACCGTCGTGCTCGCGGTGGTCCTGATCACGGGCTGGTGGCCGTTGCTGGCCGTCCAGACGGTCGTGTTCGCGATCGGCGCGTTCATCGGGCTCAAGCCGGCCCCGTACTCGCTGCTCTACCGCTACCTCGTGGCGCCCCGGCTCGCGCCGACGTCCGAGCGGGAGGACGCGGCGCCGCTGCGGTTCGCCCAGGCGGTCGGGTTCGTGTTCGCGCTGGTCGGCACCGTCGGCTACGCCACCGGGGTCACCGCGCTCGGCATCGTCGCGACGGCGTTCGCACTGTTCGCGGCGTTCCTCAACGCGGCCTTCAACTTCTGCCTCGGCTGCGAGATGTACCTCCTGATCCGGCGCGTGGCGCCGAGCCAGGCTTCCTGACAGTCCACCCACGAGAAGAAGAAAGCGAGTAGTGCTCTCATGAGCCGTGAAGACGTCCTGGTCACCACGCAGTGGGCCGAGGAGAACCTGAACACCCCCGGCGTGGTCTTCGCCGAGGTGGACGAGGACACCACCGCCTACGACGGCGGCCACATCCGCGGCGCGGTCAAGATCGACTGGAAGACCGAGCTGCAGGACCCGGTCCGCCGCGACTTCGTCGACAAGGCGGGCTTCGAGGCCCTCCTGTCGGAGAAGGGCATCTCCAACGACGACCTGGTCGTCCTGTACGGCGGCAACAACAACTGGTTCGCCGCCTACGCGTACTGGTACTTCAAGCTGTACGGCCACGACAAGGTCAAGCTGCTCGACGGCGGCCGCAAGAAGTGGGAGCTGGACGGCCGCGAGCTGACCTCCGACGAGGTCAAGCGCGAGCGCACCAACTACGTCGCCAAGGAGCCGGACACCTCGATCCGCGCCTTCCGCGACGAGGTCGTCGACGCGATCGGCACCAAGAACCTGGTCGACGTCCGCTCGCCCGACGAGTTCTCCGGCAAGCTGCTGGCCCCGGCGCACCTGCCGCAGGAGTCGGCGCAGCGCGGCGGCCACATCCCGACGGCGCTGAACGTGCCGTGGGCCAAGACCGCGAACGAGGACGGCACCTTCAAGACCGCCGAGGAGCTCAAGGAGCTCTACAACGAGGCGGGGCTGGACACGTCCAAGGCGACCATCGCCTACTGCCGCATCGGTGAGCGCTCCAGCCACACCTGGTTCGCGCTGCACGAGCTGATCGGGCTCGAGGACGTGAAGAACTACGACGGTTCGTGGACCGAGTACGGCTCGCTGGTCGGCGTGCCGATCGAAACCGGAACGGGGAAGTGACGATGAGTGCTGACGGTTGCGGCGCGCCGGTCCAGACGGCGACGCCCGCGGACATCGACACCAACGGTCAGGTCGTGGTGGCCGGCAAGGTCGTCGGCGGCGACGGCCCGGTCGGCGGCGCCTACGTGCGCCTGCTGAACGGTGACGGCGACTTCGCCGGCGAGGTCCAGGCCTCCCCGGAGGGCGACTTCCGGTTCTACGCCGCGCCCGGCGCCTGGACGGTGCGTGCCCTGCACCGCTCGGGCAACGGCGAAGCCTCGGTGACCGCCGAAGGCCCCGGCCTGCACCAGGTCGCGATCTCGGTCGGCTGATTCCACCCTCGACGGCCACCCCCGCGCACGCCGCGGGGGTGGCCGTCGTCGTACCCGGACGAACCCGGCGCCGGGCGTGGTGCTCACCACGCGGGTGCGGGGCGAATGAACCCCCTGCCGGCGGCTATCCTGCTGGACGTGGAGATCCTGTTTACGACGCTGCTGGTGCTCGCCGGCATCGCGATCCTCTGGTTCACCGTGTACGTCGTCTACCGGCTGTACGCCGACCAGCGCTGACCGATGACATCCGGCGATGACGCCGTCGCAGCCGCCGCCGAACGGGCCGAGTCGACGCGCGGGCGCAACCTGCCGCAGTTCGACGACCTGCCGATCCCGGTGGACACCGCGAACCTGCGCGAGGGCGCGAACCTGAACGACGCCTGCCTGGCGCTGCTGCCGCTCGTCGGCGTGTGGCGCGGGGAGGGCGAGGTCAACTACCCGACCATCGAGGGTCCGCGGCGGATCGCGCAGCAGCTCACCATCGCGCACGACGGCCGCCCGTTCCTCTACCACGAGGCCCGGTCCTGGCTGCTCGACGACGACGGCAACGTGGTCCGCGCCGCCGCCCGCGAGGTCGGCTGGTGGCGCCCGCAGGCCGACGACACGATCGAACTGCTGCTGGCCCACAACACCGGCATCATCGAGGTCTTCTACGGCAAGCCGCGCACCCAGACGTCCTGGGAGCTGGGCACCGACGCGGTCGTGCGCACTTCCACGGCCAAGGAGGTCACCGGCGCGCAGCGGCTCTACGGCCTGGTGAACAACGGCGACCTCGGTTACGTCGAGGAGCGCGCGATGGTCGGCGAGCCCATGCAGCCGCACGTGTCCCTCTACCTGAAGCGCGTGGTCGGCTGACCTCGTGCGCTGGCTGCGCTACGGCCCGGACGCCGCGCTCGTCGAGTGCGAGTCGCTCGCCGAGATGAGCGCCGTCCGCGCCGCCGTGGTCGCCGCGGGACTGCCCGATCTGGTCGAGGTCGTGCCGGGTGCGCGCACCGTGCTGATCGCCGCCCGGCCGGGCGCACGCGCGCTGGAGCAGGCCCGCAGGCTCGTGGAATCGGCCGACCTGGACGGCGGGGACGGCGGCGAGCCGCGGGAGATCACCATCGACGTCCGCTACGACGGCGAGGACCTCGACCTGGTCGCGCGCACCGCGGGCATCACCGCCGCGGAGGTCGTCGAACTGCACACCGGCGCCACCTACACCGTCGCGTTCACCGGGTTCGCCCCCGGCTTCGGCTACCTCACCGGCCTGCCCGAACCGCTCCGCCAGTCGCGTTTGGACACTCCACGCACGCGCGTCCCGGCCGGGTCGGTCGCCATCGCGGGCGAGTTCACCGGCGTCTACCCGCGCTCGTCGCCCGGCGGGTGGCGCCTGCTCGGGCACACCGACGCCGTCCTGTTCGACAGCCGCGCCGAGCGGCCCGCCCTGCTCGCGCCCGGCGACCGCGTGCGGTTCCGGAGGATCGGGTGAGCCGCGCGCTGGAGGTCGTCGCGACCGGTCCGCTCGCGCTCGTGCAGGACCTCGGCCGCCCCGGGCACGCGCACCTCGGTGTGCCGCCGTCCGGCGCCCTCGACGTCCCGGCGCTGCGGCTGGCGAACCGGCTCGTCGGCAACCCGGAGGGCGCGGCCGGGATCGAGGCGCTGCTCGGCGGGCTAACCGTCACGGCCCGCGCGTCCTGCACGGTCGCGGTCACCGGCCCGCCGGTCGCGGTCGCCGTCGACGGCCGCCCGGCGGGCTCGCACGTGCCGGTCCACCTCGCCGCCGGGCAGACCTTGACCATCGGGCGGCCGGACACCGGCCTGCGCTGCTACCTCGCCGTCTCCGGCGGCATCGACGTCGAACCCGAGCTGGGCAGCCGCTCGCGCGACGTGCTGTCCGAGATCGGGCCGCCGCCGCTGGAGCCGGGTGACGTGCTGCCGCTGGGCGCGCCGTCTGGGATCCCGGACGGCGCGGACACCGTCACCGCCCCGCCGAACCCGCCCGCCCTGGTCGTCCCGGTCGTGCTCGGCCCGCGTGACGACTGGTTCGGCGACGCCGCCCACCAGCTGTCCGTGCCGTGGACCGTGACCAGCGAGTCCAACCGCGTCGGCCTGCGCCTGGACGGTCCCGCGCTCCGGCGCACCGGCGCGCGCGAGGGCGAGGAGCTGCCCAGCGAGGGTGTGATCACCGGCGCGATCCAGGTGCCGCCGAACGGCCTGCCGGTGGTGTTCCTCGCCGACCACCCGACCACCGGCGGCTACCCGGTGATCGCCGTCGTCGTGCCGCGGGCGCTGCCCGCGCTCGCGCAGGCCCGGCCGGGCACTACGATCCGCTTCCGCCCCTACGCGTAGAGGGCTTCGTAGGCCTGCGCCAGCTCGGCGTGGATCGCCGAGGAGTCGCGCAGCGGCTGGTGGTCCAGGGTGTGCACGCGGGTCAGCTTCCGCACCGACGACGCGAGGAACACCCCGTCGGCGGTGTGCAGGTCGGGCGTCCGGATCATCTCGATCTTGGTCGACCAGCCCGCCCGCTCGGCGGCGCGGAACACCGCCGCCTGCGTGGTGCCGGGCAGGATGCCGATGCCGGCCGGCGGCGTGTAGAGCGTCCCGCCGCGCGCCACGATCACGTTCGACGTCGGGCCCTCCAGGACGGAGTTCAAGTCGCTGGCGGTGAAGATCACGTCGTCCGCGCCGCGGCGGGCGGCCTCCCGCACGGCGGCCATGTTGACCGCGTAGGACAGCGACTTCGCGCCCAGCAGCAGCCACGGCGCGCGCTCGGCCAGCCCCGCGTCGATGCCGCGTTCCAGGGTCACCACGGCGACCCCCTCGTCGCGGGCGCGCAACACCTTCGGGTCGATTTCGATCCCGAGCGCGAAGGCCGTCGGCTCCCCCTCGGGGTCGGTGCCGCGGGTGTAGACGAGCTTCAGCGCGAACTCACGGCCGCCGGCCCAGTTGTCGATCACCGCCTGCGCGGCCCGCTGCCACGCCGCGTCGTCCGGCTCCGGCAGATCCAGCATGGACGCCGACCGCGCCATCCGGTCCAGGTGCGGGCGCAGCTCGCGTGCCTTGCCGTCGGCTACCAGGACCGTTTCGAAGACGCCGTCGCCGCGCATCAGGCCGAGGTCTTCGACCCGGATGTGCGGTTCGTCCGGATCGGCCAGGTTCCCGTTCAGGAAAGCGAGTACGCGCATGCGGTCACCGTACTCACCTAACATCGGGGTATGCCGCTCGTTTCTCCGCTCCTCGCCGCGCCGGGCGCCATCGCGCCGCCGGACGACCACCCCGAGCAGGGCGTGCCCTGGCACTGGGGCGACCCGTTCGCCGAGCAGCGCACCGCCGCGCGCAGCGTCGCCGTCGTCGACCGCTCGCACCGCGAGGTGCTGGAGGTGACCGGCCCGGAGCGGTTGTCCTGGCTGCACCTGGTGATCTCGCAGCACGTCACCGAGCTGGCCGAGGGCACCGGCACCGAGGCGCTGGTGCTGGACAGCCAGGGGCACGTCGACACCCACATGGTCCTCGCGCACGTCGGGGAGGCCGTGTACCTGGACACCGACCCGGGGCCGGAGGCGACCAGCGCGCTGCCCAAGGGCGGCAAGCAGACCCTGCGCGAGTACCTCGAAGCGATGAAGTTCTGGTCCCAGGTGGAGATCAAGGACGTCAGCGACGAGCTGGCGATCCTAACCGTGCTCGGCCCGGAGGCGGGCCGGGTGCTGTCCGCTTTGGACATCGAGCTGGGCGCCGAGCCGTACTCCGTCGTGCCGGTCGGCCGCGGCTTCGCCCGGCGCATGCCCTGGCCCGGACGGTCCAGCGTGGACCTGGCCGTGCCGCGCGACGAGCTGGCCGACTGGTGGCGCCGCATCACCGACGCGGGCGCGCGCCCGGCGGGCACGTGGGCGTTCGACGCGTTGCGGGTCGAGTCGCTGCGGCCGCGGCTGGGTGTGGACACCGACGCGAAGACGATCCCGCACGAGGTGAACTGGATCGGCAGCGCCGCGCACGTCGCCAAGGGCTGCTACCGCGGGCAGGAGACCGTGGCGAAGGTGTTCAACGTCGGCCGCCCGCCGCGCCGGATGGTGCTGCTGCACCTGGACGGCTCGCCGGAGATCTACCCGGAGACCGGGGACCCGGTGAAACTCGGCGACCGGGTCGTCGGGCGGGTCGGCAGCGTCGCGCAGCACCACGAGCTGGGCCCGATCGCGCTGGCCCTGGTCAAGCGGTCCGCGCCGGTGGACGCCGAGCTGCTCGCCGGGGACGAGGACCGGGTCGTGCAGGCCGCGGTCGACCCCGATTCGGTGCCCGCCGAGGGCGCCGCGCCGGGCCGGGAGGCCGCCGCTCGCCTGCGCGGGTGATAACGCACCCGCCCTGGCGCCGGGGCCCGGCATGGAGCACTATGTCCCGGTGATCGAAGTCCGGCCGGGCGGACGCCGTCGCATCGACCGTGTCCTGGACCCCGCCTACGTGCGGGGTCTCGCCGACCTGTCGCTCGGGCAGCTGCGTGAGCGCCGGGACGAGGCTGCCCAGGAGGAGACCGATCTCTCCTACCTGCGGCGGCTGCTGCACGCGCGGATCGACATCGTGCGGGCCGAGCAGGAGCGGCGGCGCTCCGGCGGCGAGAGCATCGTGGACCAGCTCGCCACGATCCTGTCCGACAACGCGCTGCGCCCGGCGCGCGGCTCGGGGCGGTACCAGCAGCTGGAGCCCTCCCGCGCCGGCGAGTACCGGCGCCAGGCCGAGGCGCTGGTGGGCAACGCCGACCTGACCGACGTGGGCGCGCTCTCGGACGAGAAGCTGGCCGCGACCCTCGACGACTACCGGGGCGAGGAGGCGTCGGTGTCGCAGCGCCGTCGCGAGGTGCAGGCCGTGGTGGACCAGCTGAACGCCGAGATCGCCGCCCGCTACGCGAAGGGCTCGGCCAACGTGGACGACCTGCTGGCCGCCGAACGCGCCGACGACGCCTGACGATCGCCCCGGTTCACCGGGGCGTCCCGCGGCCCGCAGCGACCACGACGGCGCCGGCAAGGTGGTCGCCGAGATCACCCGGGCCGGTGGCCGCACCGCCGCCGACGTGACCGACCCCGCCGGGGCCGACCGGCGGCAGATCACCGTGCACACCGTGGGCGACGTCGCCTACCGGGCCGGGGTGCCGCTGGGGCGGCCCGGCGAGCCCGACGACGTGGCCGCCTGGTTTCCGGCGACGTCCGGTTCGTCACCGCGGTGCGGTCGTCCTAGTTGAAGTGCTCCCGGGCCGCCAGCTCGCTCCAGTAGTCACGCAGGTCGGTGAACAGCTCGGCGATCTGCTCGACGTCGCCGGAGCGCAGGGCGTCCATGATGCTGTGCACCTCCTCCGCGCTGGTGTCCGACTCCAGCACCGGGTCGGCGATCAGCTGCACCAGCCCGCCGTAGTCCAGCTCGACCGCCGACGCCGGGTCGAAGTTCGTCAGCCACCGGGCGGTCTCCGCCAGGATCCGCGCCGGGCCGGAGTCGCCGAGGGTCTCCTCCACCAGCTCCCGCGCCTCGGCCACCCGCTGGGTCGCGTCGCCCATCGCCACGCGCCAGGAGACCTCGCGCTCCGGGTCGTCCGGGCCCGAGCCCAGGTTCAGCCTGCGGTGCTTGGGGTCGACCAGCGCGAACCACGGCAGCGGCACGGTCCAGGTGGTGGACAGGACGTGCACGGCGGCCTGCGGCAGATCACCGAGCGCCGAGCTGGCCCTGGCCTTCAGCTTCTCCTCGCTCACCCCGGTCGAGTCGATCACCGCGGCGTGCAGCGACGGGTGCGCGTCGCCGAGGAAGCTCACCAGCGCCGCGGCGGAGCGGGCCCGCACCTCCAGCGGGCACACGAGCGGGCCGGGCCCGACCTTCGCGCCGGTGTCGGTGGGCACCTCGGCCGGGTCGAGCACCAGCACGTCGGAACTCGGCAGCGCGCGCCCGCCGGGCAACTCGCCCGGCAGCAAACGGACGGGACTCGTGGTCTGTGACTTCAGCCACATGAGCTGTTCCCGCTCGGCGGCGGCCGCGCGGCTCAGCTGGGCCTGTTCGACGGCTTTGCGCAGCCCCGCGGGGGGAGGGTCGCCGAACGCGGACAGGGGCTCGTACACCCGGAGGTAGGCCACGAACGGTCGGAGCACCGTTGAATCGTGGCACGTCGCCGCCCGGTCGCGACCACCGACCGGCGCAATCCCCGACACTGTCGTGACAAGCACACGAAGCCACGTCGCATTGGACCCCTCGGACAGGGTACGGTGTCACCAGGAACCAATTGTCGAGACGATGCGGGGCCGCCGATTCCCCCGGCCGCCCCGTTCCCTGTGCGAGGGGGTCGAGCCATGGGGCGCGGCCGGGCCAAGGCCAAGCAGACGAAGGTGGCGCGAGAGCTCAAGTACAGCACTCCCGACACAGATTTCGCTGCGCTTCAGCGCGAGCTGTCAGGACAGTCCTCCAATTCTCATCCTCGTGAAGAGGACGAGAAGTACGAGGACCCGTACGACCCGTACGCCGACGAGTACGACGACTACCGTCGTTGACGTCTGACCAGCACACGAGGGTGGGTCCGGTCGTGACCGGAACCCGCCCTCGTGTGCTGTGTCATGCGTCGTCGGGCGCCGGAACTGGAGAGGTGCGATGGCGGACATCCAGCGAGTAGGCGTGGTCGGAGCCGGTTTGATGGGCTCCGGGATCGCCGAGGTGCACGCGCGTGCGGGTGCGGACGTGACGATCACCGAGGTGAACCAGCCGGCGCTCGACGCCGGTCGCGCGCGCATCGAGAAGTCGCTGCAACGCGCGGTAAAGGCGGGCAAGCTGAGCGCCGAGGACGCCGACGCGGCGCTCGGGCGGCTCACCTTCACCACCGACATCGCCTCCTTCGCCGACCGCGACCTCGTGATCGAGGCCGTGATCGAGCAGGAGCAGGCGAAGGTCGAGGTGTTCCGCTCGCTCGACAAGATCGTCGAGCGGCCGGACGCGGTGTTCGCCTCCAACACCTCATCCATCCCGATCATGAAGCTGGGCATGGCGACGAGCCGTCCGCAGCAGGTGATCGGCATCCACTTCTTCAACCCGGTCCCGGTGCTGCCGCTGGTCGAGCTGGTGCCGTCGCTGCTGACCGGTGAGGACACCGTGAAGCGCGCGGACGAGCACGTCACCGGCTCGCTCGGCAAGACCGTGATCCGGTCGCAGGACCGCGCCGGGTTCATCGTGAACGCGCTGCTCGTGCCGTACCTGCTGTCGGCGATCCGGATGATCGAGTCGGGCTTCGCCTCGGCCGAGGACATCGACCGCGGCATGGAGCTGGGCACCGCGCACCCGATGGGGCCGCTGCGCCTGTCCGACCTGATCGGTCTGGACACGATCAAGGCGATCGCGGAGTCGATGTACGAGGAGTTCAAGGAGCCCCTCTACTCGCCGCCGCCGCTGCTGCTGCGCATGGTCGACGCCGGGCTGCTGGGCAAGAAGAGCGGCCGCGGCTTCTACTCCTACTCCTGATCGTGGACGAACCGCTGCGCGTCGGGCTGGTCGGCGCGGGTCCATGGGCCCGCACCGTGCACGCGCCCGGCCTGGCCGACCACCCGTCGACGCGGTTGAGCGCGGTGTTCACGCGCCGCGAGGAGGCCGCGCGGGAGCTGGCGCAGCCGTACGACGCCGAGGTGTGCACCAGCCTGGACGACCTGCTCGGCCAGGTCGACGCCGTCGCCTTCGCGGTGCCGCCGTCGACGCAGGCCGAGCTGGCGGTCGAGGCGGCCAAGGCGGGCAAGCACGTCATCCTGGAGAAGCCGATCGCCGCGGACGTCGCGGGCGCCGAACGGCTGGCCGACGCCGTGGACGGCGCGGGCGTGGCGAGCCTGGTGATGCTGACCCTGCGCTACGCCACCGCGACGCGGGACTGGCTGGCCGGTCTCGCCGCGGCTGGCGGTTGGAGCGGCGGTGGCGTGCGGTGGTTGTCCGGCGGTCTGCTTGGCGGCGCGTACGCGGCTTCGCCGTGGCGGCAGGCGGACGGCGGCACGCTGGCCGACGTCGGGCCGCACGCCTTCGACCTGCTCGACGCCGCGCTCGGCACGATCGAGCGGGTGCGCTCGGCGCATCGCGGGCCGAGCGACCTGTGGCACGTGGTGTTCGAGCACGCGGGTGGCGCGCTGAGCTCGGCGACGTTGTCGTTGCGGTTGCCGATGCGGCCGACGGTCGTCGAGTTCGCGGTCTACGGCGAGCACGGCTACCGCACGCTGGGCCGCAAGGAGGGCGGCGCCGCCCAGTCCTACACCGCGATGCTGGACGACTTCGCGGCGATGGTCGACACCGGCACCACCTCCCACCCGTGCGACGTGCACCGCGGCCTGCACATCCAGCGGCTGCTGGAAAGCGCCCTGTCACTCGCGCGCTGACACACGATCCGGACCTGCCGTTTTCCCGTCACGATCATCGGCGGTCCGTCCGCCCTGTTCGCGTGGCGGTTCCCGGCCTGCCGGCGGAGCCCGCCGCGTCAGTCCGCGCCCGGCAAGCGCCCGGTGGGGGTCTGAGGCTCCCCGGCCATCGCGGCGACGCGTTCGGCGAGCCGGGCCGCGGCCTCGCGCAGCTGCGGCGGTTCGAGGATCTCCGCCTCGTAGCCCAGCCGGGCCACGTGCACGGCCAGCCAGTCCAGCTGGTCACCGCCCGCGACGAGCAGGCACCACCCGTCCCGGTCCTCCTCGACGCGCCCGACCTGCGGCGGCACCAGGTCCCGCACCTCCTCGGCGCTGGCCCGCAGCCGCACCTTGGCGAGGTAGCGGTACGGCGCGGCGCTGACCGACCGCTGCACGTACGCCACCGGGTCGGGGTGCTCCCGCGGTCGGAAGCGCCAGGTCGTCGCCGTCACCTCGCGCATCCGGTCCAGCCGGAAGGTGCGCCAGTCGTCGCGGTCGAGGTCCCAGGCCATCAGGTACCAGCGGCGGTTTGTGGCGACCATGCGCACCGGCTCGACCGTGCGCTCCAGGTCCTCGCTGCCCCGGCTGGAGTACCGGAACCGCACCCGCACCGCGTCCCGGCACGCGCGGGCGAGCGTGACCAGCAGTTCCGCGTCGATCTCGATGCCGGCCACCAGCGTTTCGGTGGCGCCGTGCACCGCCCGCACCTCGGCACGCAGCCGGGGTGGCATGACCTGGTCGAGCTTCGCGAGCGCCCGCAGTGCCGCGTCACCTGCCCCGGCGACCGTGCCGCCGGAGGCCAGCCGGAGCGACACGGCGGTCGCGATGGCCTCTTCGTCGTCGAGGAGCAGCGGCGGCAGCCGGGTGCCCGCGCCGAGCTGGTAACCGCCGCCGACACCCGCGGTGGCGTGCACCGGGTAGCCGACCGCGCGCAGCCGTTCGACGTCACGCCGCACCGAGCGATCGGTGACGCCCAGCTCGGCCGCGAGTTCGGCGGCGGTCCAGGACGGCCGCCGCTGCAGCAGCGCCAGCAGCCGCAACACCCGCTCGACGGTGGCTTCCACGCTCATGCCGGAATGGTTCCACAGATCGCGGAAGGAACCTGTCCGCTATTGGTTGCATGCTGTCGCCATGAACCTCAACCGACTGCTCCGCGACCAGATCGACTGGCACTGGACCCACCAGCTGCGTGACCGCCTCGCCGGCCTCACCGACGACGAGTACTTCTGGGAGCCCGCGCCGGACAGCTGGAACGTGCGCCCGCGTGGCACCGGCACCGCGCCGCTGCAGGCCGGGTCCGGGTCGGTGACCATCGACTTCGCGTTCCCGGAACCCGACCCGGCCCCGATCACGACGATCGCCTGGCGCCTCGGGCACGTGATCGTCGGCGTGCTCGCGATGCGCAACGCCGCCCACTTCGGCCGCACCCCCACCGATTACCAGTCGTTCAAGTACGCGCCGACCGCCGCCGAGGCGCTCGCCCAGCTCGACGCCGAGTACGCGATGTGGATGAAGGGTGTGGAGTCGCTCGGCGAAGAGGGCCTCGCGCGCCCGTGCGGCGAGGCCGAGGGGCCGTACGCCGAGTGGCCGATGGCCGCGCTGGTCCTGCACATCAACCGCGAGCTGATCCACCACCTGTCCGAAGTGTCGCTGCTGCGCGACCTGTACCTGCACACCCGGATCCGCCAGGAGGCGAACTGACATGGCCCGCGAAATCCAGGTCACCTTCGACTGCGCCGACCCGGCCGCGGTCTCCGCGTTCTGGGCCGAGGCGCTCGGCTACGAGCTGCAGGCCCCGCCCGCCGGGTTCGACTCGTGGGAACAGGCGCTGGAGGCGATGGGCGTGCCACCGGAGCGGCGCAACGACGCGTCCGCTGTGGTTGACCCGGACGGCAAGGGCCCGCGGCTGTTCTTCCAGAAGGTGCCGGAGGGCAAGACGGTGAAGAACCGGGTGCACCTCGACGTGCGCGCGGCCCCCGGCCTCCAGGGCGACGAGCGGATGGCAGCGCTGGAAGCGGAAGCCGAACGACTGACCACCCACGGCGCGAAGCGGATCCACCGCCACGAGCCCGCGCCGCCGATTGCGTTCGGGCACATCGTCATGGCCGACATCGAGGGCAACGAGTTCTGCCTGGACTGAGTGCTGGACGAGTTCGCCCGGGCAGCGGGTGCTCGCGGTCGCCGGGCGCCGGCCGTGACGCGGGACGGGCGAGCCGGACCCTAATACTCGAACCTTCCGCGACGGCCGCGCTTGACGTCGCCCCGGCGCTTCTTCTCCGCCAGCCGTCGCTCCTTGGCACCACGCGACGGCTTGGTGGGGCGGCGCGGCGGCGGGGGTGGCGCGGCCGCCGCGCGCAGGACCGCCACCAGCCGCTCACGCGCGGCTTCGCGGTTGGCCAGCTGCGCGCGGTGCTCGCTGGCCGCGATCGTCAGCACCCCGTCGACCAGGCGCGACCGCAACCGCTCCAGCAGCCGCGGCCGCAGATCGTCCGGGATGGACGGCGACCGGGCCACGTCAAACGACAGCTCGACCCGCGAGTCCGTGGTGTTCACGCCCTGACCGCCGGGCCCGGACGAGCGGGAGAACCGTTCGCGCAGCTCGGCGGCCGGGATCACCAGCCGCCGGGAAACCTGCAGGTCAGAACCGGGGGTGGTCACCGGTCAGCACCGCGCGCGGGGCCTCGGTGTCCTCGGTCGTGCGGATCTCGCCCAGCACCCACGCCGGCACGTGCCGCGCGGTCAGCACGGCCAGCGCCCGGTCGACGTCCTCGGACCCGACCACCGCGACCATGCCGACGCCCATGTTGAACGTCTTCTCCATCTCGGCCCGCTCGACCTTGCCGCGCTGCTGGATCAGGGCGAACACCGGCGCCGGCGTCCAGGTGCTGCGTTCCAGCTCGGCGCGCAGCCCGGCCGGGATGACCCGCGCCAGGTTGGCCTCCAGCCCGCCGCCGGTGATGTGCGCGAACGTGCGCACGTCGGCCTCGGCGGCCAGCGCCAGGCAGTCCTTCGCGTAGATCCGGGTGGGCTCGAGCATCTCCTCGCCGAGGGTGCGGCCGAACTCCTCGACGTGCCCCTCCAGCGGCATCCGCGCGATCTCCAGCAGCACGTGCCTGGCCAGCGAGTAACCGTTGGAGTGCAGCCCGGACGCGCCCATGCCGATGACCACGTCACCGGGGCGCACCCGCTCCGGCCCGAGCACCTCGGACGCCTCGACCACGCCGACCCCAGTGGCCGAGATGTCGTAGTCGTGCTCGCCCATCAGGCCGGGGTGCTCGGCGGTCTCGCCGCCCAGCAGCGCGCAGCCCGCCTGGACGCAGCCCTCGGCGATGCCCGCGACCAGCGCGGCGATCTTCTCCGGCACGACCCGGCCGACGGCGATGTAGTCCTGCAGGAACAGCGGCTCGGCGCCGGTGACGACCAGGTCGTCCACGACCATCGCGACGAGGTCGATGCCGACCGTGTCGTGCTTGTCGAGCGCCTGCGCGACCGCGATCTTCGTGCCGACGCCGTCGGTGGACGACGCGAGCACCGGCTCCTTCCACCGGTCCAGCTTGAGGGAGAACAACCCGGCGAACCCGCCGACCCCGCCAAGCACCTCGGGCCTGCTCGCGCGCTCCGCGTGCGGTTTCAGCAGCTCGACCGCCTGGTCACCGGCTTCGATGTCGACGCCGGCTGCGGCATAGGTTGCGCTCGTGGACTCGCTCACGGCAAGCGGACTCCTGAACTCGACTGGACTCACGGACGCCGGACGGCATCCTCAGCACCGTACCCGGCCTGGGTGACGGTCCTGGCATCCGCCGGGTCGAGCCCTTCCAGCACGTACTTGCCGATCAGCGCGTCGTCGGGCAGCGGGATCGGGTACTGGCCGTCGAAGCAGGCCGTGCACAGCCGGGTCTTCGGCTGCTCGGACGCGGCGACCAGGCTGTCCAGCGAGACGTAGCCCAGCGAGTCCGCCCCGATGAGGCGGCGGATGCCCTCCAGGTCGGCGCCGTTGGCCACCAGCTCGGCCCGGGAGGCGAAGTCGATGCCGTAGAAGCACGGCCAGCGCACCGGCGGCGACGCGATCCGGACGTGCACCTCGAGCGCGCCGGCCTCGCGCAGCATCCGCACCAGGGCGCGCTGGGTGTTGCCGCGGACGATCGAGTCGTCCACGACGACCAGCCGCTTGCCGCGGATCACGTCGCGCAGCGGGTTGAGCTTGAGGCGGATGCCCAGCTGGCGGATGGTCTGCGAGGGCTGGATGAACGTGCGGCCGACATAGCCGTTCTTGACCAGGCCCTGGCCGTACGGGATGCCGCTGGCCTGCGCGTACCCGATCGCCGCGGGCGTGCCGGACTCCGGCACCGGGATGACCAGGTCGGCCTCGACCGGGTTCTCCGCGGCCAGCCGCTTCCCGATGTCCACGCGCGTGGCGTGCACGCTGCGGCCGGCGATGGAGGTGTCCGGGCGGGCCAGGTAGACGTACTCGAACACGCAGCCCTTGGGCTCCGGGCTCGCGAAGCGCGAGGACCGCAGGCCCTCGGCGTCGATGGCGATCAGCTCGCCCGGCTCGACCTCGCGCACGAACGACGCGCCGACGATGTCCAGCGCCGCGGTCTCGCTCGCGACGACCCAGCCGCGCTCCAGCCTGCCGAGCACCAGCGGGCGCACGCCGTGCGGGTCGCGGGCGGCGTACAGCGTCGACTCGTCGGCGAAGACCAGGCAGAACGCGCCGCGCAGGGTGGGCAGCAGGTCCAGCGCGGCGGCCTCGGTGCCCTTGTCCGCGGCGGCGTCCGCGAGCAGGCCGACGACCAGGTCGGAGTCGCTGGAGGAGCCGGTCAGCTCGCGGTGCGGCTTGAGGCCCGCGGCGCGGGTGCGGTCCCGCAGCTCGGCGGTGTTGACCAGGTTGCCGTTGTGGGCGAAGGAGATGCCGCTGCCGGTCGCCGTGTGGCGGAACATCGGCTGGGCGTTCTCCCAGGTCGAGGACCCGGTGGTGGAGTAGCGGCAGTGGCCGACCGCGATGTGCCCCTGCAGCGAGGAGAGCACCTGCTCGTCGAACACCTGGCTGACCAGTCCGAGGTCCTTGAAGACCACGATCTGCTTGCCGTCCGAGACCGAGATGCCGGCGGCTTCTTGCCCACGGTGCTGGAGCGCGTACAGGCCGTAATAGGCCATCTTCGCGACTTCTTCACCGGGGGCCCAGACACCGAAGACACCGCACTCTTCTCGCGGTTCGCGCTCGGGCTGGTCGTCGATGTGGTGGGAAACCACGAAAGTGCTCCCTGGAGACGAGGGCAGGCCTACTCAAGTGTAGGTCGTGGACGATCGAAGTGACGCCCAGTGGTCAGTGGCGCTGGCCACTGACCACCGGGCGCCGACTCCCCCTCACGGGAGCGGTTCGCGGGTCAGCTCGCGGCGAGCCAGGTGGAGCGGCCGGTGCCGGTGGGCACCCAGCAGCCGCCGCGACCGGCCGAATCGTCCGGCGGCGCCGCGGCGTCGTCCGGCAGGGCGAGCAGTTCGTCCAGCACCGGAGCGGCCTCGCCCGTGGTGCGCCACAGCACCGTCCGCGGGGCGAGTACGTCGTCCTCGTCGCCGGGGATGCGGGTGGCGACCACGTCGTCCTCGGCGTTGAGGCGGACGACGTCGATCACCGCGTCGTGCGCGCGGACACCGACCACCGCGATCACGGCGCCCTTCGCGTCGCGCGGGTGCACGAACTGGTAACCGCGGGCGATCAGGTCCTGCAGCAGGTCGTCGACGGACTTGGCCGTGTCAGTTGAGGACATCGTCGAACTCGCCGTCCTTCGCCCCCGCGACGAACGCGGCCCATTCGTCGCGGGTGTAGATGAGCGCGGGGCCTTCGGGGTAGCGGGAGTTTCTGACCGCGTACCGGTCCGTGGACAGCTGGGCGAACTCGACGCAGTTGCCGTTGGCTCCGCTGCGTGCGCTCTTGCGCCAGGACGCGCCGGTGAGGGCGCCGGCGGGCATGCCGTTCACGAACTGCTCAGCCATACTTCCCCAACCTTCCGGGTCAGTGCATCTGCGCGGTGCAAATGCACGTGCACTGGCCTTGTGGCGATCACGCTACCACTGGTTACTGCACGGGTAAATGCACGTGCACGGCCGAGAGTAATCCCAGATCGGAGGGTGAGGAATGGTGCGGGGCGTGTAATTCGATCGGGTGACAAAAACTGGCCTGGATGGCCTCGTTGCGACTACTCGTCGTCACCCATTTCGCCTAAAGCTCTTCCCGCTTCTTCAACAGCATCTGCCGCGTCCGATCGGGTGTTTCCGCGTCGACGGCGAGCCGGTCGAAGGCGCGGCCGTAGACCTCCAGGTCCTCCGGCTTCTCCAGGTACTGCGCGCCGTTGAGGTGCTCGACGTAGGCGATGTTCGGCAGGTCCGGCTCGGCGAACTGCAGCAGCGAGAAGGCGCTTTCCGCGGCGAACCCGCTCATGTCGAACGGGATGACCTGGATGGTCACGTTGGGCAGCTCGATGAGCTCCAGCAGGTGGCTGATCTGCTGCTTCAGGACGCCGGCGCCGCCGAACGGGCGCTCCAGCACGGCCTCGTCGAGCACCGCCCACAGCCGCGGCGGCTTCGGCCCGGTGAGCAGCTTCTGGCGGCGCATCCGCAGGCCCACCTTGCGCTCGACGCCCTCGTCCCTGCTGTCCGGGTCGCCGTGGCTGATCACCGCACGCGCGTAGCGCTCCGTCTGCAGCAGGCCGGGCACGAACATCAGCTCGTACGTGCGGATCCGGGAGGCCGCCTCCTCCAGGCCGATGTAGTTGTCGAACCAGCCGGGCACGAGGTCGTTGTAGGGGTGCCACCAGCCGGGCTGGTTGGACTCCTTGACCATCTTGACGGCCCACTCCCGCTCGGTGGGGTCGTGGACGCCGTACATGGTCAGCAGGTCGGTGACGTCGCGTTCCTTGAAGCCGACGCGGCCCAGCTCCATCCGGCTGATCTTCGACTCGGACGCGCGGATCTCCCACGCCGCCTTGGCGCGCGTGATGCCGGCTTTTTCGCGCAGGCGGCGGAGCTGGGTGCCGAGGATCATCCGCCGAGCCGTCGGGCCGGTGGCCTGTTCGGAGCCGGGGAGGTCGATGGGAGCCATCAAAGACCCTTCCTCGCAGAAATCACCAGTCATCCAACTTACAGCGCGGTGGGCCGCAGTCAAGCGCGGTGTGGATTTACCGGGCGCGGCACGCCCCTTACCCTACGTGGGTCCGACAATTCCATTCACATTCGATACGCCCGGGAGACCGCGATGTCCGGTGCCACCGCTCCCTATCCGAGTGCAGTTCCCGTAGGTGTGGACCCGACCAGGGCGAGCATCGCGCGCGTGTACGACGCCGCGCTCAACGGCAAGGACAACTACGAGATCGACCGGCAGGTGCTGGCGCAGGTCCGCACCGTCGCCCCGCAGGTCAACGACCTGGCCTGGGCCAACCGGGACTTCCTGATCCGCTCCTGCCGGTTCCTGGCCATGCAGGCGGGCATCGACCAGTTCCTCGACCTCGGCTCCGGGCTGCCGACGGCCGAGAACACCCACCAGGTCGTGCAGCGGGTGCACCCGGAGGCGAAGGTCCTCTACGTCGACAACGACCCGGTGGTGCTCGCGCACGGCCGCGCGCTGCTCGAAGAGAACGACCGCACCCACTTCGTCGCCGCGGACATCTTCCAGCCGGAGCAGATCCTGGAGCACCCGGAGATCCGCGAGTTCCTCGACTTCTCCCGGCCGATCGCGCTGCTGCAGATCGGCACCTGGCACCACTACCTCGGCGACGACGGCGGCGAGAAGATGGCCACCTACATCGACGCGCTGGCCCCCGGCTCGTACGTCTCCATCGCCCACTTCTACAACCCGGGCACGCCGGAGCACGCCGAGCTGGCCGCGAAGATGGAGGAGAAGTTCGTCCACAGCCCGATGGGCAGCGGCCGTTTCCGGACCAGGGAGGAGATCCAGGCCCTGTTCCCCGGCCTGGAGATGGTGGAGCCGGGCCTCGTCCTGTGCGACGACTGGTGGCCGGACGGCCCGCGGTTGCAGCCCCTGAACCTCGTCCGCCAGTGCATCGCGGGCGGTGTCGGCCGCAAGCCGTAAGCGAGAGTGGCGGCTTGCTTGGCGGTGCGGGTGGCGGTGCGAGCTGCGTCGGTGGTCCTACAGACGCACGAGCGGCAGCCAGTGCGAGAGGTCGGCCCGGGTCCCGGACGCGGTGACCCGGCCCTCCCGCACCGCGTCCGTCCATTCGAGACGGCCCGTGGCCAGTTCCAGCCACGTCCGCGGGTCCGTCTCGACCACGTTCGGCGGCGTGCCGCGGGTGTGCCGCAGCCCCTCGACGCACTGCACCGCCGCGAAGGGCGGCACCCGCACCTCGACGCTCCTGCCGGGGGCGTCCCGGGCGAGCGTGCGCAGGCTCAGCCGGACGGCCGCGGCGAGCTCCGGGCGCGCCGGCCGGTCGGCTTCTCCGCTCAACCAAGCCGAAACGACCTGCAGCGCGGCTCTCAACTCAGCGGGGTCAACCGGACGCGGTGCGGGCATGGTCAAACAGTAGAGTGCACAGCAGCAGACGTGAGCAAGGTGACGCGGAAACACGGGGTTCGCACATGGCGCAGCGGGACGAGGCGGATCGCCTTCTACCCAATCCTCAGCCTGAGCACAAGACGGGCAAGCCCAAGATCACCGAGGAGATGCGCGCCAACGCCAGGGCGAACCCGAACAGCTGGCTCTACGTGATCGACGAGGCGTTCGACCCCAACGGGCCGGTGCCGTCGTGGGCCGTCGTCGGCGCGTACCCGGTCAACGGCAGCGGCAACATCGTGGAGGACTTCCACCCCAACGACCGCTACCGGCCGTCGCCCAAGGCGCTCGGGTTCCCGGAGCCGCGCAACGACCTGGAGCGGCTGCTGCAGCTGGTCCGGACCAACCACCGGCCGGCGAGCGACCTGCCGCCGGTGATCCTCGACTCGACGCTGTTCGTCTACGCGCTCGCGCCCATGCAGCGCACCGTCATCGGGTTCCACAACACCGACGGGCGCGTCCTGGTGCCGGCCTACACGTCGAAGTCGCTGGTGCCGCCGGAGTGGCCGCACGCGCGGGCGGTTCTCGGCCGCGACATGGTGCCGCTGCTCGCGGGTCACGCGGTGGCGATCAACCCGCACGACGTGGTGACCGCGGTGGTGCCGGCCGAGCACCTGGTGGCCGCGCTCGAGCAGGAGCAAAAAGACTAAACATTCCGCACGGTTAAGCCAGTCGCATCACGCTTTCGAGCTAAGCCGACTCGCAAAAAGGGCTCCATCGAGGCATGGTGACGACCATCGGAGGATGGGAGTCGCCGTGCAATTCTGGAGTTCGAAACTGCGCCTGGGCACGCTGCTCGTGTCCGTGGCGCTGGGGACGACCGCCGTCTGCGGAGCGGGGTCGTCCGCCGCGTCCACACCGGACTACTCGAAGGCGGAAAGCACTTTCGCCGGTTCGCAGATCGCCGCCGTCGAGGGCAAGGGCGATCCGCCCCGGTACAACGCGGATTCCGGCGCGCTGGGGCACGACGTCAGCGGGCACCAGGGTGACGTGAACTGGCCGAGCGCCTGGGGCGCCGGCGGCCGGTTCGTCTACGTCAAGGCCACCGAGGGCACCGGGTTCATCAACAAGCGTTTCACCCAGCAGTACAACGGTTCCTACAACATCGGGATGATCCGCGGCGCCTACCACTTCGCGCGCCCGGACGTCTCCGGCGGCCGCGAGCAGGCCGAGTACTTCCTCGCACACGGCGGCGGCTGGACCCCGGACGGGCGGACGCTGCCCGGGGCGCTCGACGTGGAGTACAACCCGTACGGCGAGGCCTGCTACGGCCTCGACCCGAAGCGCATGGGCGAGTGGATCCGGGACTTCTCGGACGCCTACCACGCCCGCACCGGCCGCTTCCCGGTCATCTACACCTCGACGAACTGGTGGAACAAGTGCACCGGGAACAACGCGGGGTTCGGGCAGAACAATCCGTTGTGGATAGCCCGCTACCAGCCGACCGTCGGCCCGCTGCCCGCCGGGTGGTCGCGCCAGTTCATCTGGCAGTTCGCCGACTCGGGGGTGCTGCCGGGCGACCAGAACCTGTTCAACGGGCCGCTGGACCAGGTCAAGGGTTTCGCCACCAACAACTGACGTCGTAATCCGGTCGAGTTACTACGAAAGTCGGTCCGTCGCCGACGACATGCGGGAATCACCCACCTGTCATCCGAAATTCACGGGATTTGGTGACAAAGCGGCAAGTCGTCATCAAGAATCACGGCCTGGACGGTCTCCCTGCAACCAAGACCGTCCTCCGCGAGGGCAATGGAAAGGACTCGGGTATGTCTGCTCCACGCAAGAGATGGTGGCGGTTCGCCACGTCCGCCGCCGCCGCGTCGGTCGCCGTGCTCGTGCTCGGCGCCCTGGCCCCGGCCGGCGCGGCTCCGGCCACCGTCGACGGGATGCCGGTCGACGACTACGTCGCTCGTTACGATCACCCGATGGGTTCGCAGATCGCGCGCGTCGAGGGCGATCACTCGACTGCGGAGACGCAGGCCGCCGCCGCCGGCGACACCGCCGCGGCGGCGACGGTGGAGGGCATCGACGTCAGCGGCCACCAGGGCAACGTCGACTGGGCGAACTACTGGGGCCAGGGCAAGCGGTTCGCCTACGTCAAGGCGACCGAGGGCACGTACTACACCAACCCGTACTTCGCGCAGCAGTACAACGGCTCCTACAACATCGGCATGATCCGCGGCGCCTACCACTTCGCCACCCCGGACACGGCGTCCGGCGCCGCGCAGGCCAACTACTTCGTCGACCACGGCGGGGGCTGGTCGGCGGACGGCAAGACGCTGCCGGGCGCGCTGGACATGGAGTACAACCCGTACGGCTCGACCTGTTACGGGTTGTCGAAGAGCGCGATGACCGCGTGGATCAAGGACTTCAGTGACACCTACCACGCCCGCACCGGGCGGTACCCGGTGATCTACACCAGCACGAACTGGTGGAGCCAGTGCGTCGACGGGGCGTTCGCGGCGACGAACCCGCTGTGGATCGCGCGCTACGCCTCGACGGTGGGAACCCTGCCGCACAACTGGAGTTTCCACACGTTCTGGCAGTACTCGTCGAGCCCGATCGACCAGAACACCTTCAACGGCGCGTACGACCGGCTGCAGGTGCTCGCCACCTCGAAGGGCTGACCGCGAGGGGGCTCCCGCCCGTCCGTGGTGGGAGTCTCCTTCGCTTTTGTCGGAGTCGCCAGGCACAATGCCCGTGATCAGTGCGATGTCCGGGCGTGGGGGAACCAGGTTCGGCGCCGATACGTCCGAGCAGGGCGTAGCGATCCAGGAAGGGCGACGTCGATGACCTACCCACCGCAGCCGGGACAGCCGGATTACGGTCAGCAACCAGATCCGTACGGCCAGCAGCAGGGCGGCTACCCGCAGTCCGGGGGCTTTCCGCAGCAGGGTGGGCAGTACGGCGGCCAGCAGTACCCGGGCCAGCAGCCCTACGGCCAGCCCGAGTACGGCCAGCAGCCCGGTTACGGGCAGCAGCCGGGCTACGGCCAGCAGTACCCGGGCTACGACCCGAACTACCCGCAGACCGCGCAGTTCGGCTACGGCGGCCCGCCGCCCGGTGGTGGCGGCAGCAAGAAGGGCCTGTGGATCGGCCTGTCGGTCGGTCTCGTC
Source organism: Amycolatopsis sp. NPDC006125 (assembly GCF_040614195.1). Lineage (NCBI taxonomy): Bacteria > Bacillati > Actinomycetota > Actinomycetes > Pseudonocardiales > Pseudonocardiaceae > Amycolatopsis > Amycolatopsis sp. NPDC006125. The sequence continues at coordinate 40,177 of NZ_JBEXTZ010000016.1, read as the reverse complement.
GTCGTGCTGGCGGCGCTGGGCATCACCGGGTTCTGGGTGCCGGGCTTCTTCCTCGGCGACAAGGAGGAGGGTCCCCAGGCGGTCGCCCAGCAGGTGATCGACGGGATCAAGAACCACGACAAGAACGCGCTCAACGCGTTGAAGTGCGCGGACGCGGACCGGTCGGTCACGGCGGCGATCGAGGACGTCAACGACGTCGACAGCATCACGATGGGCAAGGTCACCGAGAACGGCGACACCGCGACCGTCGAGTTCACCGCGACCGCGGGCGGCGAGGACGGCACCGGCACCGGCACGCTGGCCAAGGTCAACGGCAAGTGGTGCTGGAAGGACCTGGAGACCAGGGCGTCCGGCAGCGGCGGTTCGACCCGCACGTCCACCTCGCGCTCGTCGAGCAGCCGCACCCCGACGTCGTCCAGCAGCTCGTCGTCGACCGGGGGCACCGGCGGCAGCAACGGCAAGGCGATGGTCGAGGACTTCCTGGCCAAGATGGCCGCCGGTGACGTCAACGGCGTGACCTCGCTGGTCTGCTCCGACGCGACGCAGGACAACAAGGACGACGCGCGGGAGGCCGCCGAGAAGCGCGCCAACGTGACGCCGACCTACGACAGCGCCACGGACACCATGGTGTCCGGCGACCTGACCGGCACGCAGCAGGGCGAGCAGGTCACCGGCCTGTTCTTCGCGGAGAACTTCGACGGCGAGGGCTTCTGCGTCTCGGTGTTCGGCGTGTTCTAGCCGGATCGGCGGCCGAGGCCGGGGCGCCTCGGCCGCATGATCAGCGCCGCGACGTAGTACGTGCAGGGCGTCGCGGCGTGGTTGGCGTAGGAGAGGGTGACGTCTGCCGGCAGGTAGAGGCTGTCACCCTCTTCCAGTTCCAGGGTGTCCTGGTCGATCGTCAGCGTGAGGACGCCGGACTGCACGTAGATGAACTCGTGCGAGCCCGCCGCGTAGGGCGGGTAGGTGCCGGCCTCGCAGCCGGCGGGCAGCGTCGAGCGGATCCACTCGAAGTTCACCCCCGGCACGACGGGGGTGAGGATGGTCCGCTGCCACCCGCCCGGCTCGTCGACCACGTCCTGGTCCGCGGCCCGGCGCACGATCATCCGCGGCGGCTCGGTGAGCAGGTCCGGCAGCGGCAGCCCGAGCCCCTGCGCGATCCGGTCCAGCACCACGACGGTCGGCGCCTTCGAGCCGCGTTCGACCGCGGACAACATGCTGACGCTGACCCCCGACCGGTCGGCGAGCCCCTGCAGGGTCATCCCGCGGCCGGTGCGGGCGGTCTGGATGCGCGTGCCCAGCGCGCCGAGATCCATGTACCCTATAGTAGTGCTCGATTCTCCTATAGTGAAAGCGGCGGGGGTGGCCGACCTGCCGGCGATCGCCGCGATCTACGAGGGTTACGTGCGCACCAGCACCGCGACGTTCGAGCTGGAGCCGCCGGACCTGGCCGAGTGGACCCGCCGCTTCACCGCGATCGCCGACGCGGGCCTGCCGTTCCTGGTGGCCGAAGTGGACGGCCGCGTCGCCGGTTACGCGTACTGCTCGCCGTGGAAGACCCGCCCGGCCTACCGCCGCACGGCGGAGAACTCGATCTACCTCGCCCCGTGGTCGACGGGCCGCGGCGTGGGCGGCACACTGTTGGACGCGCTCCTGTCCCGCTGCCGGGAGAACGGAATCCGCGAGGTGATCGCGGTGATCGCCGACCCGGAGCGCAACCCGGCCTCACCCGCGCTGCACCGCCGCCGCGGCTTCGCCCACGTCGGGGTGCTGCGCAACGTCGGCTACAAGCACGACCGCTGGCTCGACACGCTCCTGCTGCAGAAGAGCCTGATCTAGAGTTCCGATGCTGGGGGCCGCTGCGCTGGCGTGGTTCTGCCGCCCGTGGCGAACGCGGTGCGGCTGAACGACACGCGGGTCGGGGAACGGTCTGGGGGGCCGACGCGGCGCCGGTTGGAGCTGCGCCGAACGCCGTCATGGTTTCGTCGAGTCGGTGAAACTCCGCGGCGACGAAACCGACGAGGCCGAGGCCCGACGGGAGGAGGTGGTCCGGGTCGCCGCGCAGCGGCTCATCCGGGACCTGCTCCCGAAGCGCGCCGACGCGGCGCCGACGTTCGACCTGGACCTGTCCGGGGCCAGGACGAACCGCCTCGACCTGTCCGGTCGGGTCATCGGGCGGCTGCTGATGCAGCGCGCACAACTACTGCACCGCACGGACTTCAGCGGCACCGAGTTCCGCGGCCGCGTCTACTTCACCGGCGCGGAACCGCGCGGCCCGGTCACCTTCGCCAGCGCGGTCTTCCGTGAACGCGCCGGGTTCGACGGCATGCGCTCGGCGAACGAGGTGGACTTCACGCACGCCGAGTTCCGGCGCGGCGCGACCGTCGACCGTGCCGAGTTCGCGGGCGCCACCGCCTTGCGGCAGTAGCGCCCGCTGAACCGTCAGTCGAACAGCTTCGGGAGCGTGCTCTCGAACGCGTCGCGCAGTTCTTCCATCCCGAAGGTCGCCACGCCCTGGATCTCCAGGCCGCCCGCCTCCGGGTCCACGACGCCCGCCTTGCGCCAGGGGAGCCCGCGGGCCGTGCACATCTCCGTGAACCGCAGCTCCTCGGTCCGCGGCACCGCCACCAGGACCCGCCCGGTGGACTCCGAGAACAGCTGCACGAACGGGTCAGCGTCTTCGTCGAGCAGGGCCCGCGCGCCGCACTGGCCGATCAGCACCATCTCCACCAGGGCCTGCGCCAGGCCGCCGTCGGAGAGGTCGTGTGCGGCCGAGATCATCCCGTCCCGCGAACCGGCGACCAGGATCTCCGCCAGCAGCCGCTCGCGCTCCAGGTCCACCTTCGGCGGCAGCCCGCCCAGGTGCCCGTGGATCACGTGCGCCCACGCCGAACCGCCGAACTCGTCGTGCGTCTCGCCGAGCAGCAGCAGCGTCTCACCCGCCTCGGCGCCGATCCCGGTCGGGATGCGCCGCCGCACGTCGTCGATCACGCCGAGCACGCCGACCACCGGCGTCGGCAGGATCGCCGTCTCACCGGTCTGGTTGTAGAAGCTCACGTTGCCGCCGGTGACCGGGATGCCGAGCTGCGCGCAACCGTCGGCGATGCCGTGCACGGCCTGCTCGAACTGCCACATCACACCCGGGTCCGTGGGCGCGCCGAAGTTCAGGCAGTCCGTCACCGCCAGCGGGGTGGCGCCCGTCGTCGCCACGTTGCGGTACGCCTCGGCCAGCGCGATCTGCGCCCCCGCGTACGGGTCGAGGTACACGAACCGGCTGTTGCAGTCCGTCGACACCGCGACGCCGCGCCCGGTCTCCTCGTCGATGCGGATCATGCCGCCGTCCGACGGCTGCGACAGCACCGTGTTGCCGCGCACGTACCGGTCGTACTGGTCGGTCACCCACTCCTTCGACGCCTGGTTCGGCGACGAGACCACCTTCAGCAGCGTCTCCCGCAGCTCGTCCGGAGTGGACGGACGGTGCAGCTTCTCCGGCGTGTCCGCCTGCAGCTCGTCCTGAGTGGACGGACGTGCGACCGGCCGGTCGTACACCGGGCCCTGGTGCGCCACGGTGCGCGGCGGCACGTCCACCACGGTCTCGCCGTGCCAGGTCACCACGAGGTGGTCACCGTCGGTGACCTCGCCGATGACGGTGGCGATGACGTCCCACTTCGCGCACACCGCGAGGAAGGCGTCCACCTTGGACGGTTCGACGACCGCGCACATCCGCTCCTGCGACTCGCTGGAGAGGATCTCCGCCGGGGTCATGCCCTCGGCGCGCAGCGGCACCTTGTCCAGCTCGACGTGCATGCCGCCGTCGCCGGCCGCGGCCAGCTCCGACGTCGCGCAGGACAGGCCCGCGCCGCCGAGGTCCTGAATACCCACCACGAGCTTCTGCTGGAACAGCTCCAGGCAGCACTCGATGAGCACCTTCTCGGTGAACGGGTCGCCGACCTGGACGCTCGGCAGCTTCTTGCGGCCGCCGGAGTTCTCGTCGCCGGAGAAGGTGTCGCTGGCCAGCACCGACACGCCGCCGATGCCGTCCAGACCGGTCCGCGCGCCGAACAGGATGATCTTGTTGCCGGCGCCCGAAGCGAACGCCAGGTGCAGGTCCTCGGTGCGCATCGCGCCCACGCACAGCGCGTTCACCAGCGGGTTGCCCGCGTAGCTGGCGTCGAAGGCGACCTCGCCGCCGATGTTGGGCAGGCCGAGGCAGTTGCCGTACCCGGCGACGCCGGCCACGACACCCGGCAGCACGCGGCGGGTGTCCGGCGCGTCGGCCGGGCCGAAGCGCAGCGAGTCGGCCACCGCGAGCGGCCGCGCGCCCATCGCCAGGATGTCGCGCACGATGCCGCCGACACCCGTCGCGGCGCCCTGGTAGGGCTCCACATAGGACGGATGGTTGTGGCTCTCGACCTTGAAGGTGACCGCCCAGCCGTCACCGATGTCGACGACACCGGCGTTCTCGCCGATCCCGGCGAGCATCTTCGAGCGCATCTCCTCGGTGGTGGTCTCGCCGAAGTAGCGCAGGTGCTTCTTCGACGACTTGTACGAGCAGTGCTCGCTCCACATCACCGAGTACATGGCCAGTTCGGCGTCCGTCGGCCGCCTGCCCAGGATCTCGCGGATGCGCGCGTACTCGTCGTCGGCGAGCCCGAGCTCGCGGTAGGGCTGCGGGAGGTCCGGCGTTTCCGCGGCCCGCTCGGTCGTGTCGATGGCCAGGGTGTCGGTCACGGCCTCCAGGGTACTTGCAGCGCTCTGACCGGCAGAAAATCGGTCGCGTGAGGTGAGCTGGGGCACTTACCGTCTGTTGTCATGCGCCTCCCGTCCCGGCTCACGCCACTGCGATTCCTGGGCGCGCTCCTGCGGGCGCGGCCGTGGCTCGCCGTGTCCGCGTGCGTCCTGGGCGCGCTGTGGCTGCTGCCCGGCGCGCTGCTGCCGCTCGTGATCGGCGGGGTGGTCGAGGACATCCGCGCGGGCGAGGAGCTGCTCGGCGGGGTCGGTCTGGTCGTGTTGCTCGGCGTGGCGCAGGCGGTGTGCGCAGGCGCGCTGATCTTCGCCGTGCACACCATGTGGATCCACGGCGCGGCGATGACGCAGCGTGCGGTCGTCGAGCACACCGCGCGGCTCGGCGCGTCGCTGCGCCCGCAGGCCGGGACCGGTGACGTGATGGCGGTGTCCTCCTCGGACATCAACCACATCGGCAACGTGTTCGAGGTGACCGGCCGGCTGTTCGGCTCGGTGGTGGCCTTCCTCACCGTGAGCCTGGTGCTGATCGGCATGTCGCCGCTGCTGGGCGTGATCGCGTTGGTCGGGGTCCCGCTCGCGACGCTGAGCATGGGCAAGCTGGTCGCGCCGCTGCAGCGCCGCAAGGGCGTGCAGCGCGAGGAGCTGTCCAGCGTGAACGCGCTGGCCGCGGACATCGTGTCGGGCCTGCGGATCCTCCGCGGCGTCGGCGGCGAGCAGCAGTTCCTCGGCCGGTTCCGCGGTGCCAGCCAGCGCGTCCGGCGAGCCGGGGTCGAGGTGGCGCGCAGCGAGTCGTGGCTGGTGGGCGCCGAGGTGCTGCTGCCCGGCCTGGTCACCGTGGCGATCACCTGGGTCGGCGCGCGGTTCGTCGCGGCGGGCACGATCAGCGTCGGCGAGCTGGTGGCGTTCTACTCCTCGTCGGTGTTCCTGGTGGTGCCGGTGAGCACGGCGACCGAGTTCACCGCCGCGTTCTCCTCGGCGATGGTGTCGGCGAAGAAGGTCTGCGGCGTGCTGAGCCTGCGGCCGCTGCTGTCCGAGCCGGACGCGCCGGTCGCGCTGCCGGACGGGCCGCTGGAGCTGCACGACACGACCTCCGGTTTCACCGCGGTGGCCGGGAAGCTGACCGTCGTCGACGCCGGGCCGGAGGCGGAGGCGCTGGCCGCGCGGCTGGCCCGGTTCGCCGACCCGGAGCCCGGCGAGCGGGTGCTCGTGTCCGGCGTGCCCGCCGGCCACGTGGCGCTGGCCGAACTCCGGTCGCGCGTGGTCTACGCGCACAACCAGGACCTGTGGTTCTCCGGCATCCTGCGGGACCAGCTGGTCCCGGCCGAGCGGGCGGAGGTCGCGTTGTGGGCCGCCGACGCCGAGGACATCGTCGAAGGCCTGCCGAACGGGCTCGACGAGCTGATCGGCGAGCGGGGCCGCGAGGTGTCCGGCGGCCAGCGGCAGCGGCTGAACCTGGCCCGCGCGCTGGCACTGGACGCCGACACCCTGCTGCTCGACGAACCGACCTCGGCCGTCGACGCGCACACCGAGGCCCGCATCACCGAGCGGGTCACCGAGCTGCGCCGCGGCCGCACGACCGTCGTCTTCACGGAAAGTCCACTGTGGAAAGCGGTGGCGGACGAGGTGATCACATGCGTTTCAAGCTAGTGCTCGCGACGGGCGCCGAGGCCCGGCGCTGGGCGCGGGACCTGCTGCGCGTGAACCGCCGCGAGTTCGGCGTCGTGATCGGGCTGTTCGGCCTGGCCACGATCGCCGGGCTGGCCGGCCCGCAGATCCTCGGGCGCCTGGTGGACCTCGCGGTGGCCGGGGACAGCCGGATCGACCTGCTCGCGCTCGCGTTCGTGGTGATCCTGGTGGTGCAGGCGGTGCTGAAGCGGCTGGCCCGCTTCCGCGCCGGGATGCTCGGCGAGCGCGTGCTGGCCGAGACCCGCGAGGGGTTCGTCGAGCGCGCGCTGCGGCTGCCGCTGGGCACGGTCGAGGCGGCAGGCACCGGTGACCTGATCAGCCGCGCGACCACGGACGCCGACCGGATCGACTTCTCGGTCCGCAACGCGATCCCGGAGATCTCGATCGCGCTGATCACGATCGTGCTGACCGTCGCGGGGATGATCGTCACCTCGCCGCTGCTGTCGCTCGGGCTGCTGGTCGCGGTGCCGATCGTGGTGTTCACGATGCGCTGGTACGTCCGGCGCGCGCCGCGGATCGTCGAGGAGATGCTCGACCAGTGGTCGGAGGTGCAGTCGAGCCTGCACGAGACCACCGAGGGCGCGCGCACGGCGGAGGCGCTCGGGCTGACCGGGCGGCGGATCGCGCTCGGGAACCGCACGCTGGCCGGGGCGATCCGCGGCGAGCAGCGGCTGCGCGGGGTGACCGTCGGTTGGCTGCCATGGATGCAGATCGCGCAGGTCACGCCGGTGGCGGCGGTGCTGCTGCTCGGCGGCTGGGCGTACGGCGAGGGCTTGGTCGGGCTGGGCACGATCACCACGATGGTGGTGTACGTGCAGGCGCTGGCCGGGCCGCTCGAAGAGGCGATGTGGTGGGTCGAGGACCTGCAGGTCTCGGGTACCGCACTGCGCCGGGTCCTGGGTGTGGACGCAGCGCGAAGCGCTTCCGTTGAGGGTGGTGGTGGGCGACGGGTGGGAGTTCGCGGTGAGGCTGAGCGGGCCGGCGGACCGGAGCCGCGTGGTCAGGAGATCGTGGTGCGCGACGTGCACTACGGCTACTCGGCAGGCCGCGAGGTGCTGCACGGCATCGACCTGCGGGTGCCGCCGGGGCAGCGGCTGGCGATCGTCGGCCCGTCCGGTGCGGGCAAGTCGACGCTCGGCAGGCTGCTGGCCGGCGTCGCCGCGCCCGGTTCGGGTTCGGTGACGATCGGCGGCGCGGAGGTGTCCGAGCTGGCCGAGGACGTGCTGCGCGGCGAGGTGCTGCTGCTGACCCAGGAACACCACGTGTTCTCCGGGACGCTGCGGGAGAACCTGACGCTGCCTGCGGGGTCGTGGCCGGACGAGGAGCTGGTGCGCGCGCTGGCCGCGGTCGGGCTGCGCGACTGGTTCGGCGGGCTGCCGGACGGCCTGGAGACGAAGCTCGGCTCGGGCGCGCTGGCCGTGCCCGCCGCGACCGCGCAGCAGCTCGCGCTCGCGCGGGTCGTGCTGGCCGACCCGCACACGGTGGTGCTCGACGAGGCGACGTCGTTGCTGGACACCTCGTCGGCGCGTCACCTGGAGCGGTCGCTGAGCGGGGTGCTGGACGGCCGGACCGTGATCGCGATCGCGCACCGGCTGCACACCGCGGCGGCGGCCGACCGGGTCGCGGTGCTGGAGGCCGGGCGGATCACCGAGCTGGGCACGCACGCCGAACTGCTCGCCGCGAACGGCCCGTACTCGCGCCTGGTCACGGCCGCGCACGTGGGCTGAGGTTTCCCCGGAGGCGGGCGCCTCCGGGGACCATCAGGCCTTGACGAGGCTGTCGACCAAGCTGAGGAACATCCCCAGCCCGTCGTCGCTGGGGCCGGTGAGCGCGTCGATCGCGTGCTCGGGGTGCGGCATCAGGCCGACGACGCGGCCGTTGGCGCTGCAGATGCCCGCGATGTCGTCACGCGAGCCGTTCGGGTTCTCGCCGACGTAGCGGAACACCACGCGGCCCTCGCCCTCCAGCTCGTCCAGCGTGGACTGGTCGGCGACGTAGCCGCCCTCGCCCGACTTGAGCGGCACCAGGATCTCGGCGCCCGCCTCGTACCGGGTCGTCCACGCCGTGGTGTTGTTCTCCACGCGCAGCCACTGGTCGCGGCACACGAAGTGCAGCTTCTTGTTGCGCACCAGCGCGCCCGGCAGCAGCCCGGCCTCGCACAGGATCTGGAACCCGTTGCAGATGCCGAGCACCGGCATGCCGCCCTTGGCCGCGTCGACGACCGACGACATCACCGGGGCGAACCGGGCGATCGCGCCGCAGCGCAGGTAGTCGCCGTAGGAGAAGCCGCCCGGCACGATCACCGCGTCGACGCCGCGCAGGTCCTCGTCGGCGTGCCACAGGTTGACGGCCTCCGCGTCGGCGTAGCGGGCGGCGCGGACCGCGTCCACGTCGTCCAGCGTGCCGGGGAAGGTGATGACCCCGATCTTCACGAGAGCCTCCGCACGGTCCACTCCTCGATCACCGGGTTGGCGAGGAAGCCCTCGGCGATCTTGGCGAGCGTCTCGTCGTCGACCGAGTCGTCGACCTCGAGCTCGAAGTGCTTGCCCTGGCGCACCGAGGTGACCCCGGTGAAGCCCAGCCGCGGCAGCGCCCCGGCGACGGCTTGACCTTGCGGGTCGAGGATCTCGGGCTTGGGCATGACGTCAACCACCACACGGGCCACGGCGGGTCGCTCCAGTAATCGCAGGTAGGCGGTACTCCCCGAGTCTAGCCGCGGTCGGCGCCACCCCCGCCCAGGGTGGTGGCGGGTGTGACCTGGATACCTTCTGCGGATGGGAATGACACTGGGGTACGTCGAGGTCGCGCCGGAGCGGCTGGACGGCGTGATGGGTGACAGCGAGCAGGCCGAAGAGCTGTACGACGAGCTCAGCGACGACGAGACCGTCCGCGACGCCTTCATCGAGAAGGCCTGGGACGGCATCCAGTACCTCCTCGACGAGGCGGGCGTCGGGGTGGAGCTGCGCATGGACGGCGACCCGATCGAACACGACGGCGACGAGTTCAACGGGTTCCCGCCGGAGGTGGTCAAGAGCATCGCCGAGTCGCTGAACGCCGCGCCGTTCGAGCGGCTCGCCGAGCACTACGACCCCGCCGACATGATGGCCCGCGGGATCTACCCGCGGATCTGGGACACCCACCCCGCCGAGGAGCTGGAGTACCTCTCGGAGAACTACGCGAAGTTGCGGGAGTTCTTCGACGCGGTCGCCCGCGACGGCAACGCCGCCATCGGCTGCTTCTCCTTCTAACCGGTCAGCACCTTCGCGGTGTCCGCGCGGCGGCGCAGCACCCGGCGCAGCCCGTACGTGCCGATCAAGCCGAGCACGGACACCGCGATCAGGAAGTACAGGCCGGTCGCGGCGGAACCGGTGGCGTCCACGATGGCCGCGATGCCCATCGGCCCGAAGCCGCCGCCGAGGTTGCCGATGCCGTTGATCGCGGCGATGCCCGCGGCCGCGGTCGCCCCGGCGAGGAACTTCGGCACCAGGCCCCACATCACCGGCTGGGCCGCGTAACCGCCGATCGACGCGACGCACAGCCCGATCATCTGCAGCCACGGGGCGCTCGCGGTCGCGGCGACGACGAACCCGGCGATCGAGAAGCCGAGCATCAACGCGAGCCAGCCGAAGGGCGCCTCGCGCCGGTTGGCCAGTCGCGGCACCACGAGAAGACCAGCCATGACGCACACGTACGGGATCGCCGACACCGCGCCGACTCCGAACCCGGACAGGTCGCCGAAGCCCTTGACGATCGTCGGCAGCCAGAACGCGAGCCCGTAGGTGGCCAGCGGGAAGCACAGGAAGAACAGGGCCATCGCCAGCACGCGCGAGTCCTTGAGCACCGCCCACGGGCTGTGCGGCTGGGCGCCGGCCGCCTCGGCCTCGCGGCGCAGTTCGCCGGTCAGCCAGGTGCGCTCGTCGTCGGTCAGCCACTTGGCGGTCTCGGGCGACTTCGGCAGGACCCAGAGCACGATCGGCGTCAGCAGCACGGCGGGGATGCCGGTGGCGACGAAGATCCACTGCCAGCCCTCCAGGCCGAGGACGCCGTGCAGGTCGTTCAGCGCGCCCATCGCCGGGTTGCCGATGATGAACGACACCGGGCCGGCCAGCATGAACAGTCCGATCGCCTTGCTGCGGTGGCTCTCCGGGAACCAGCGGGTCAGGTAGTAGATGACGCCGGGGAAGAACCCGGCCTCGGCCGCCCCGAGCGCGAACCGCGCCAGGTAGAACTGCCAGGTCGTGGACACCAGCGCGGTCGCGACGGTGACCAAGCCCCAGGTGAGCATGATCCGGGCGATCCACCGGTTCGCGCCGTAGCGGTGCAGGGCGAGGTTGCTCGGCACCTCCAGCAGCGCGTAGGCGACGAAGAAGAACACCTGGCCGAGCGTGTAGACGGTCGCCGACAGGCCGAGCTCGGACTGCAGGGTCAGCTTCGCGAACCCGACGTTGGACCGGTCGATGTAGGCGATCACGTACAGCAGCCCGAGGAAGGGCAGCAGGCGCAGGGTGATCTTGCGCAGGATGGCTGGGGGCACGGGTGACTCCGTTGTCTGCTCGTCCGATATCTCGGATGACGTTCGGCCCTCCGAACCTAAAGTCGGGATTCGGGCGATGTCAACCGTCTTGACCGCGGTTCGGCCAGCGCCTAACGTCGTCCGGGACTACGAACCGCATCCGAAATTTCGAACAACGGTGGTGAACCGTGGACAGAACCCGCGACTTCCTGCGCACCCTGGGGCTGCCGCCCGGCGACCCGGGTGAGCTGCCGACGAGCCCCAAGCGGTTCCCGGACGGCGCCCAGTACCGGGTGGAGATCCCGAGCGTCGAGGGACCGGAGGCGCTGGAAGCCGTCTACGCCGAGGCCGACGCGCGCGGGGTCGTGGTGCACCGCGTCTCGCAGGGCAGCGGCGGCATGCTGCTGACGCGGCCGGAACTGGCCGCGATGGCCGACCTCGCGCGGGCGCGCGAGGTCGAGGTGAGCCTGTTCGCCCGCCCGGTCGCCGGGTGGGACACCGGCGCCGCGTCCGTGGCGCCCGGCGGTGGGCCGTTCGCCGCGCAGGCGCGGGGCGCCGAGCAGCTGGTCCACGTGCTGGAGGACATCCGCCGCACCGCCGAGGCCGGAATCCGCAGCGTGCTGGTGACCGACCTCGGCGTGCTGAGCGTCGCCGACCGCATGCGCGCGGCCGGGGAGCTGCCCGTCGACATGCGGTTCAAGGTCAGCGTGCAGATGGGCCTGGCCAACCCGGCGTCGATCCGGCTCGCCGAACAGGCCGGGGCCACCACCTACAACGTGCCGACCGACCTGAGCCTGGCCCAGCTCGCCGCGATCCGCGCGGCCGTCGACCTGCCGCTGGACGTCTACATCGAGGCGCCCGACGACCTCGGCGGGTTCGTCCGGCACTTCGAGATCGTGGAGATCGTGCGGGTCGCCGCGCCGGTCTACCTCAAGTTCGGGCTGCGCAACGCGCCGAACATCTACCCCAGCGGCACGCACCTGACGCCGACCGCGGTCGCGCTGGTGCGCGAGCGGGTGCGTCGTGCTGAGATCGGTCTCGAACTGCTCCACCGGCACGCGCCGGAGGCCGTCGGCTCGGCCCTGCCTGCCGCCGACCTCGCCGTGCCCGCCACCGTCGCGGAGGTGACCCGATGAGCTTGGACGACATCCTCGAAGCGGCCGCCGACGCCGCCCGGTCGTGGGCGCGCGCCGATCGCGCCGCGGCGTTGCGGAAGGTCGCGGACGGCATCGACGCCGCCGCGGACGAGCTCGTGCCGATCGCGCAGGAAGAGACCCACATCCCGGAGGCGCGGCTGCGTGGCGAGGTCGTGCGCACCAGCTTCCAGCTCCGGTTGCTGGCCGACGAGGTCCAGCCGCGCACGGTCGTCGACGAGGCGGACCCCTCGTGGCCGCCCGCGCCGCGGCCGAAGCTGGTGCTGACCCACCGTCCGATCGGGCCGGTGCTGGTGTTCGCGGCGTCCAACTTCCCGTTCGCGTTCTCGGTCGCGGGCGGGGACACCGCGTCGGCGCTCGCGGCGGGCTGCCCCGTGGTGCTCAAGGCGCACCCCGGTCACCCGCGGCTGTCCGACGCGACCGGCGAGATCGTGCGGTCCGCGCTGCCGGAGGGCGTGTTCGCGTTGATCCACAGCGAGGAGGACGGCCGGGCCGCGCTGACCGATCCCCGCGTCCGGGCGGCGGCGTTCACCGGTTCGCCGACCGCTGGGCGGGCGCTGTACGACCTGGCGGTGTCGCGGCCGGATCCGATCCCGTTCTACGGCGAGCTCGGCAGCGTGAACCCGGTGTTCGTCACCGAGGCGGCGGCGCGGGCGCGTGGCGCGGAGATCGCGGCCGGGTACGTGGACTCGTTCACGATGGGCGCCGGTCAGTTGTGCACGAAGCCCGGGCTGTTCGTGGTCCCGGCCGGGGCCGGGATCGGTGAGGCGGCGGCCGAGCGGGTGCGCCAGGTGGCTGCCGCGCCGCTGCTCAACGAGCGCATCGCGAGCGGTTACGCGGCCGTGCTGGGCCGGCTGGTCGGGCACGCCGAGGTGCGCACGCTGGTCGACGGCGGCGAGGCGCCCACGCTGCTGGCCACGACCGCGAAGGCGCTGCTGGAGCACGGCGAGGCGCTTCGGACCGAGTGCTTCGGGCCGGCCTCGCTGGTGGTGGAGTACTCGACCGAATCCGAAATGCTGGACGTCGTCCGGTCCCTCGACGGGCAGCTCACCGGAACCGTGCAGGCGGAGGACGACGACCCGGTGGCGGCCGAACTGGTCGACGAGCTGGCCGAGCACGTGGGGCGCGTGGTGTGGAACGGCTGGCCGACCGGGGTGGCCGTGACGCGCGCGATGCACCACGGCGGCCCGTACCCGGCGACCACGGCGCCGCTGCACACCTCGGTCGGCACAGCGGCGGTGGACCGGTTCCGGCGCCCGGTCGCGTTCCAGAACGTGCCGGATCGGGTGCTGGGCCTATAGCTCCGGAGGGCGGCCGCCGAGGCGCTGGGAGAGCTCGGCGGCGCCCTCCCGGACGAGTTTTTCCCAGCGGCGCCAGGATTCCTGGTCGTGGCGCGAGGTCGGGATGGAGATGCTCATCGCGGCAACCCATTCGCCGCGCGAGTCCACCACCGGGGCGGCCACGCAGCCGGCGTCCGGATTGGACTCGCTGCGCTCGTGCGCGACGCCGGTCACGCGGACCGCGTCCAGCTGGGCGAGCAGTTCCGGGCGGGACGTGATGCTGTGCTCGGTGAGCGCGGTCAGCCGGTGCCCCTTGAGGCGGCGGCTGACCTCCTCCCTGGACAGCCCGGCGAGCAGGACCTTGCCCACGGCGGTGCAGTTGGCCGGCAACCTGCGGCCGACCGCGGAGATCAGCCGCACCGAGTGAGTCGAGTCTATTTTGGACACGTAGACGACCTCGAGCCCGTCCAGCACGGCGACGTGCACGGTCTCGTCGCACTGCGCCGCGACCCGCCGGGCCACCGCGTCCGCCTCGACGCCGAACTCCAGGCGCTGCTGGTAACGCGCCCCCAGTTCGAGCAGCTTCGGCCCGAGGCGGTACATGGTCTCCTCGCCGGCCTGGCGGTCCAGGTACTTCCGGGCGACGAGGGTGGTCAGCAGCTCGTGCGTGGTGGAGCGGGGCAGGCCCAGGCGCTCGACGATCTCGGTCGCGGACAGGCGGACGTGTTCGTCGAGGAACAGTTCCAGGATGTCCGCGGCCCGGAGCACGGCCGGTACGAGACGGGGCATGACCGCACGATACCCCGCCTCGTCCGAAATACCGGACTCAGTTCACGACCTCGACCACGTCACCCGTGCGCAGGGTCTGGTAGAAGGCCTTCGCGTCGGCGCGCGAGAGGTGCACGCACCCGTGCGACTGCTCACGCAGGCTGCCCTCGTGGAACGCCACGCCGGTGGTCGTGAAGAACACCGAGTACGGCATCGGGGCGTCGTAGGCCTTGCTGTAGTGGTCGATGTCGCGGTACTGGACCTTGAACGTGCCCACCGGCGTCTCGTAGCCGGGTTTGCCCACGGTGACCGGAACGGGCCCGCGGGTCACCTGACCGTTGTTCGTCAGCCAGGCCTGGTTCGTGTGCAGCTGCAGGCACGCCTTCGCCCGCGGGCTGCACGGTGTTTCCGCTGCGTGCGCGGCGGGAGCGGCGATCCCGATCGAGCCGAGGAGCGCCGCTCCGGCCGCGATACCGATGATCTTTCGCATACGGATGGTTACCCGCTGACGAGAAGTTCACTCATCCTGTTGACAGCTGCCGGTGCGGGTGTTGCGATCGCGGGTTGTTGCGGTGCGTTCAGGCGGCCGGGGTCGCGCAACAGTTCTCCAGCCGCAACACGCCGAGTTCGGAAATGAAGATGGACGTTAGAGGTTTCTTCGTTCCCAGAGGGTGGGGCGGATATCCACATGCCCGCCCTCGCTGGACCTGCTCAAAGCAGGCAGTACTGCTGGACGAGCTCCAACTCGTCCTGATGAAGGGCCAGCAGGGCTACGAGGAGAACGATTCATCGGATCTCGCCTCTGGTCCTGCTGTTCCACCGCCGCGCAGCCTGCACACCGCGCACATGCACGGCGGAGGTGCGTTCCCGCGCCGATCTCTCGGCATAGAAAGTTCCTTTCAAGTGCCACTGGCAGCCGCTGTGCGGCTGCCAGTGGCCCCGCGAGCAACTCACATGCGTAGCGGCAAGAGAAAAGCCGCGACGCGCGGATAAAACACGACGCGCCTTGGAGTTCGACTCCGAGGCGCGTCACGAACAGGTGAAATGTCGGCGAGGCCGTCAGCGCTTCCGGCCGTACAAGCCCGTGACGAGCTTGCTCACCAGCTTGTCCGTCTTCTCGGTGCGCGCGAAGGTCGTGAGCTTGATCGGAACCGCGAAGCGCTGGCGGGCGACCGCCTTCGGGCGGGCGAACTCGCGCAGGCCCTCCGGGCCGTGGATCCGCCCGAAGCCGGAGTCGCCGACCCCGCCGAACGGCAGCGACGCGGCCCCGGCGAACGAGAACGGCGCGTTGATCGAGATCATCCCGGCCTTGAGCCGCTGGGCCAGTCGTGTGGCGTTGGCGCGGGAGAACACCGTCGAGCCGAGCCCGTAGACCGTCGCGTTGGCCTTTTCGACCGCCTCGTCCATGTCGCGCACCTTGGCGATCGTCATGGTCGGGCCGAACGTCTCCTCCCGCACCGCGGCGGAGTCCTCCGGCACGTCGACCAGGACGGTCGGCTCGACGAACCGGTCGCCGACCGCGTCCGCGCCGCCGGTCAGCGCCCGGCCGCCGCGGGCCAGCGCGTCCGCGATGTGCCTGCGCACCACGTCCAGCTGCGACGGCATGGTCATCGGCCCGTACTGCTGGCCCGGCTTCACCCCGCGGGTCAGCGCGACGACCTTGTCCACGAACTGGTCGTAGACCCGCTCGTGCACGTACACCCGCTCCACGCCGATGCAGGTCTGCCCGGAGTTGGAGAACGCCCCCCACACGGCGGCGTCGGCGGCCGCGTCCAGGTCGGCGTCCGAGTCGACGATCAGCGGGTCCTTGCCGCCGGCCTCGATGACCACCGGCGTGAGGGTCTCGGCGGCCGCGGCCATGATCTTCTTGCCGGTCGCGGTCGAGCCGGTGAACGCGATCTTGTCGACGCCCGAGCCGACGAGCGCCGCGCCGGTCGCGCCGAAGCCGGTGACCAGCTGCAGCACCGGGTACTCGGGCACCACCTCGGCGAAGGTGTCGACCAGCCACTTCCCGACGCCGGGGGTGTACTCGCTCGGCTTGAACACCACGGCGTTGCCGGCCGCGAGGGCGTAGGTGATCGAGCCGAGCGGCGTGTAGACCGGGTAGTTCCACGGCCCGATCACGCCGACCACGCCCAGCGGCTGGTACTCGACGGTCGCGGTGTGGTTGGACAGCAGCAGTCCGGCCGAGCGGCGTTTCCGGCCCAGCACCTTGCGCGCGTTGCGGGCGGCCCAATGGATGTGCTCGATCGCGAGCACGGCCTCCAGTTGCGCGTCGCCGGCGGGCTTGCCGGTCTCCTTGCTGACGACGTCGCACAGCTCGGCGAGGCGGTGGGTGATGATCCCGTTCCAGCGGCGCAGGCGGTCGGCGCGGCCCTCGAACCCGAGGCCGGCCCACCAGCCGGCGGCGGTCCGCGCGGCGGCGACCGCGGCCTGGACGTCCTCCGCGGTGTGCACCGGGTGGGTCCCGACGACCTCGTCGGTGGCCGGGTTCAGCGAGTCGAACGTGTCCTGGACGGCCGGCTTCGGCTCCACGGCGGTCATCGTTGGCCTCCTAACTACTGTTCAGTAACGCCAGCATGGCACATGCGGTGGCCGAGCTCACTACCCCGAGCGTGGGCGCCAGCGACAACGGCAGCACGCCGACGCTCAGCGACCCGAGCCCGAACCCGGTCGCCTGTACGACGAACGCGGCCGAGAACCCCTCCGCGCTGCGGCCTTCCGGCAGCAACCGCTGAAGCCGCACGGACGCGATGGTCAGCAGCGGTCCCGTGCCCGCGCCGATCAGTGCCGCGCCGGTGAGCAGCCCGGCCCACCCGAGGTCCGCGGCCAGCACCGCGCCGCCCGCCATGAACCCGCCCAGCCCCATCGCGGCCTGCCGCCGCCCGGCCGGTGGCCGTCGCCACGCGAAGACCGCGCTACCCGCGATGCTGGCCCCGCTCAGCACGACGATCACCACCGCGGCCAGCGCCGGGTCCGCGCCGAGCCGTTGGACCAGCGGTAACGGCGCGACCTCGACGGTCGCGAGCAGATGGCCCAGCGCGAACAGGCACGCGAGCCAGGGCAGCGCGTTCCGGACGGGCAGTTTCGCCGGCCTCGGCGGGGCGGGCGCGACGGCCCGCGGCACGGCCAGCGCCGCGGTGAAGTAGGCCGCGGCCATGGCGGCGAGCGGGGCGAGCGCGGCGGCCGGACTCAGGGCGGCGACCAGCAGCGGCCCGGCGATGAGGACGCCCTCGAAGAGCATCGAGTCGATCGCGACGGCGCGCGGCAACTGGTCGTCCGGCACGACGGAGCCGAGCAGCGTGCGGAAGCCGCCGGACAGCCCGCCCACGACGAGCCCAGGCACCACGACCAGCGCGACCAGCAGCCCGTGTGATCCGGTCCCGGCGGCGACGACGAGCGCCGCCATGGCGGTGCCGGCGGCGAGCAGGAGGAGCACCAGACCGCGGGCCACGCCGATCCGGTCGAGCAGCCGCCCACACGGCACCGCGCCGACGATCTCGGCCCCCACGAGCACGGCGACCATCACCCCGCCGAGCCGGTACGACCCGGTGACGACCGTGGCGACGGAGGTGAAGGCGAGCGGCCCCATGGCGATCGGCAGGCGGTACAGCTGAGCGCC
This sequence comes from Amycolatopsis sp. NPDC006125, assembly GCF_040614195.1. Lineage (NCBI taxonomy): Bacteria > Bacillati > Actinomycetota > Actinomycetes > Pseudonocardiales > Pseudonocardiaceae > Amycolatopsis > Amycolatopsis sp. NPDC006125. Next base: position 22,411 of record NZ_JBEXTZ010000016.1, on the reverse strand, counting down.
TACTGACCAGCGCCAATACGCGCGATTCACCGGCGGACCTCCTCGGCACCCGGTTGACCCGGCATCGGCGCGACGACCAACCCGGCTCGCTGCCCACTCGACGAAGTGCGTCGTCGCCAGCACCCGGGAGGCGCCCGCCGCCACCCCACCCGTCCGCCTCGATTCGCACCCTTCCGACTGTTCCGCCGCCCCTCCCGCGCCCATACTGATTCGGAAATCCCCGAAAGTCGGCCCGCCATGATCGAGTTGGTCCTCACCGCCGCGAGCCCGGTCCGCTTCGGCATCTCCCCGCTGGAGGAGGCGCTCGGCGCGGTCCAGGTCGGGCTCGGCCTCCGCGCGCACCCCGTGCACCCGCCGTGGCTGACCGGCGCCGACCTGCCGATCGCCGAGCTGCGCAGCGTCCTGTCCGGCCGCCGCTACATCACCGACTTCCTCAGCCCGCCACCCGACGGCCCGCACACCACCGCCGAGGCGCAGCTGGACCGCATTCGCCGCACGCCGCCGCGGCAGGTCGCCGCCGAGCTGGCCATGGTCGACGCCGACCTCAGCGGCCTGCCCTCAAACCCGGCGAAGGCGCGCGATCTGCTCGCCGACCAGATGGCGCTCGTCTGGTCGGAGCTGGTCGCGCCGCACTGGCCGCGGATGCGGGACGTTCTCGCCGCCGACATCGCCCACCGCTCCCGCCGGCTCGCCGACGGAGGTCTGCCGCTCGTCTTCGCGGACCTGCACCGGCGCGTCCGGCTCGTCGACGGCACGGTCCTGGTCGAATCCCGGTCCCGGGAACGGGTCCGCCTCGGCCGGCGCGGGCTGCTCCTGCTCCCCGCCGTCTTCGCCTGGCCCGGCGTCGGCGTGGTCACCGTCCCGCCCTGGCAGCCCGCGCTGCTCTACCCAGCCCGCGGCGTCGCCGGGCTGTGGGGCGGCCGTCCGGACCACGACGCCCGCCTCGCCGCGGTGTTCGGCCGCACCAAGGCCGCCGTCCTGCTCGCCCTCGGTGAACCGCTGTCCACGTCGGCGCTCGCCGGCCGGCTGGGCCTCGCGCCGAGCACCGTGTCCGCGCACGTCACCGCGCTGCGGGACGTGGGGATCCTCACGTCGGCGCGATCCGGACACGAGGTCCGGTACCGCCGAAGCGATCTTGGCGACGCCATTCTGGCGGGCCTAGGCTGGTCCTGAACCCACGCGGAGGAGCACCTGATGCGAATCGTCCATTTCGGACACGCCTGTGTCCTGCTGGAGACGGAAAACGCGCGGATCCTGCTCGACCCCGGCGCGTTCTCGGAGGGCTTCGAGGGCGAGCGCGAGCTGGACGCGGTCCTGATCACCCACCAGCACTTCGACCACATCGACAGCGAACGGCTGCCGGTGCTGCTCGAAGCCAACCCGGACGCGAAGCTGGTCGTCGACCCGGGCTCGGCGGAGACCGTGCAGAAGCTGGGCCTGGAGTTCCAGGTCGTCAACCCGGGCGACGCTTTTGAGGCGGGCGGCGCCGCGGTGAACGTGGTCGGCGGGCAGCACGCCGTGATCCACTCCGACATCCCGGTCATCCCGAACGTCGGCTACATCGTCGACCACGGCGCCTTCTACCACCCCGGCGACTCGTTCTTCGTGCCCGAGCAGAAGATCGACGTGCTCGGCCTGCCGACCGGCGCGCCGTGGCTCAAGGCCGGCGAGGCCGTCGACTACCTGCGGGCGGTCGCGCCGCGCGTCGCCGTGCCGATCCACGAGGCGGTGCTCGCGAACCCGGCGATGCACTACGGCTTGTTCACCAACCTCGCCCCGGAGGGCACCGAGGTGCGCGCACCGACGCGCGGCGAGGACGTCAAGCTCCCGTAGGTCGTGCCGAAGGCCCGGTTCTCCAGCGCGACGTCGACCGCGTCGAGGAAGGCGTGCCGGAGACCGGGCCGGGCGAGGTCGGCCGCGTCGATCCCCAGGCGCACGAGACCACCACGTCGTGCGGCCCGCGCCGAGGCGAGCACGAGCGCGAACGCGCGCACGGTCTCGGTGCGGTGGTTGTGCGCCGCGAACGACTGGACCCGCGAGCGGTGCACGGTGCGGGTGCGCAGGTCGTGCACGGCGGCGAGGTCGGCGCACAGCGCGAAGTGCTCGCCCGCCGCGGCGAGCGTGCCGGGCGAGGCGAGCCACCGCGGCGGCGCGAACCCGTCCGCGCCGAGGCCGAGCTTCTCCAGCGCGGCCTTCGCGGCGATCATCCGCAGCCGGGCCTCGTGCGCGGGCAGGCCGGCGAACTCGGCCTTGCGGTGCAGGCTGACCGCCCGGTGGCTGGGCGGGATGCGGTGGTCGTAGCCGTGCAGCAGGAGACCGTCGCCGCGGCTGGTGCGCTCGCGGACCCAGGCGGTGACGGCCTGCGACCCCTCGGTGCGCGGCGCGAAGAGGAGGGACAGGGGGACGTTTCGGCGGTCCAGCTCGGCCGCGAGTTCGGCGCAGCGGTGCAGCGTCCGCGGACCGATGCCGGACAGCGAGACCAGCAGACGGGCGTCCATGTCACCCACCGCACCAGATCGTCATGACGAACCCCTTACCCGCGGGTGACGGCAACCATGACGGGATCTGACAGGGTTCACCGACACGGTGGACGTATGAGCAACGAACTGAGTGGGAAGGTCGCCCTCGTCGCCGGTGGCACGCGCGGGGCGAGCCGGGCGATCGCGATCGAGCTGGGGCGCCGGGGCGCGTTCGTGTACGTCACCGGGCGGACCTCCGGTGAGCACCGCTCCGAGGTGGGCAGGCCGGAGACGATCGAGGGCACGCTGGAGCGGATCACCGACGCGGGCGGCAAGGGCGCGGCGATCCGCGTCGACCACCTCGACCCGGAGCAGGTGCGGGCGCTGGCCGAGCGGGTCGACCGCGAGCAGGGGCGGCTGGACATCCTGGTCGACGGCATCTGGGGCGGCGACGAGTACATCGGGTGGGGCCAGGCGGTGTGGGACCTGCCGCTGGAGCACGCGCTGCGGTCGATCCGGCTGGGCATCGACGCGCACATCATCACCAGCCACTTCCTGCTGCCGCTGGTGATCCGCAACCAGGGCGGGCTGGTGGTGGAGATGACCGACGGGACTGAGGAGTACAACTCGCGGTTCCGGGAGGGCACGTCGATCGGGTTCTACGTGGCGAAGGCGGCGTCGCACAGCATTGTCAAGGCGGAAGCGCACGACCTGGCCCCGCACGGCGCGACGGCGGTGGCGATGACGCCGGGCTGGCTGCGGTCGGAGGCGATGCTGGAGCACTACGGCGTGACCGAGGAGAACTGGCGGGACGCGCTCGCGAAGGAGCCGCACTTCTGCATTTCCGAGTCGCCGGTGTTCGTGGGCAGGGCGGTCGCGTCGCTGGCGGCGGACCCCGAGCGGCACCGGTTCCACGGGCAGACGCTGAACAGCGGGCAGCTGGCGAAGATCTACGAGTTCGACGACGTGGACGGCAGCAGGCCGGACGGCTGGCGGTACGTCATGGAGGTCCAGGACGCGGGCAAGCCCGCGGACCCGACCGGCTACCGGTGACGGTCGGCCATCCGCCGTGCGGCGTCGGCGAACGCGGCGCGCACGGCGGGTGGCTCGACGACCTCGACGTCGGGGCCGAGGCCGAGCAGCATGCTCGCCGCGATGGCCGGTTCTTCCAGGTCGATGGTGACCTCGACCCAGCCCTCGGGGTCCGGTGGCCCGGCCGCGTCGAGGGCGGCGATGGCCAGGTCGGGGTCGAGGACCTGCGGGAGTTGTTGCACGCCCCAGCGGGACAGGCGCAGGCGGACGGGGTGGCGTTGCAGGGAGCGCTCGAACTGGGTGGAGGAGCGCTGCCACCAGCCGGCGAGGTCGAAGTCCGCGGGCCGCTCGAAGCGCTCGTCGGTGAGCTCGACCGCGGTGACCTTGCTGACGCGGTAGGTGCGGATGCTGTGCTCGATGCGGGCGACGAGGTACCAGACGCCGGCCTTGAGGACGAGGCCGAGCGGTTCGAGGAGGCGTTCGACGGTGTGGTCGCCGCGCCGGTAGGTGATCGCGGCGCGGCGCTGCTCCCACACGGACTGGGCGATGGTCGCGAGGTGCTCGGCGTCCTCTTCGGACTTGAACCAGCCGGGCGCGTCGAGGTGGAACCGCTGGGCGAGGTGCTGGGCCTGCTCGCGCAGCGGGGCGGGGAGGGTGGCGCTGACCTTGGCGTGGGCGGCGGAGACGGCGGTGCCGAGACCCAGCTCGGCCAGCGCGCGGGGCACGCCCATCGCGAAGATGGCGACGGCTTCGCGGGAGGTGAGCCCGTCCAGCCGGGTGCGCCACCCCTCCACGAGCCGAACGCCGCCGTACCGCCCGGTCTCCGTCCACAGTGGAACCCCGGCGGCCTGCAGGGCGGCGATGTCGCGGTGCATGGTGCGCTCCGAAACGCCGAGCGCGTCGGCCAGCTCGGGGACGGTCGCGCTGCGCCTGCTCTGCAGGGTGAAGAGCAGGGCCACCAGACGTTCCGCGCGCATGCCCTCGATGATGCCGGAGATGCCGGCGTGGGGTGGGCCGTGGTGGCGGCGGGCGGCACCTGGGTGGGCTGGGGGTGCTTGGGGTGCGCCGATGAATGGACCATTCATCGGGGCGTGAGTGGGCATCTCGCGAGTGCATGAAGGGGCATGTCGTGGAGTCGCGTGTGCACCTCGGCACCGTGTGAGCTGCCCATTTGCGCCGATGTGAACGGGCCGTTCATCGAGGCCGGCGTCGTTGGCCCTCTCGCGCAGCGACGACAGGTGCCTCTCGCGCGAGGATGAATGGACCGTTCACGCCATCCCATCCGACCGACCGCCACCGCCGCGAGAGATGCCCGCCCGCAGGCACGAACGGGCCTTTCATCGACACGAACGGTCCTTCATCGAGCAGCAACGTCACCGCAACCGCTCGCCCAACGGGGCGAGGCCGCGTCACCGCCAACCAGCGCCACCTTCCAGCGCCCGCCCAGCGTCACCAACCGGCGCCCGCGAGCCGGCGCGACGCGCCGCCCGCTTCGCGGGCAACCGCGCGGCCCCGCGAGCCACCGCCCAGCTTCCCGGGGCCACCGCCGAACCAGCGGTCAGAGGATCGGCTGCGGCACGTACTTCGCGGCCTCCGGGAACCGCGCCAGTACGTCCTCCACCCGCGCCACCACGGCGGCCACCTGCGCGGGCGCCACGCCGGTGAACGAGATCCGGTCGGCGAGCAACTGCTCCAGCCCGGCGCGGTCCAGCGGCAGCCGCGAATCGGCGGCGAGCCGGTCCAGCAAGTCGTTGTCGGCGCCCTTCTCGCGCATCGCCAGCGCCACCCCGACCGCGTGCTCCTTGATCGCCTCGTGCGCGGTCTCCCGGCCCACCCCGGCCCGCACCGACGCCATCAGCACCTTCGTCGTCGCCAGGAACGGGAGGTACCGCTCCAGCTCGCGGGCCACCACGGCCGGGAACGCGCCGAACTCGTCGAGCACCGTGAGGAACGTCTCCAGCAGCCCGTCCAGCGCGAAGAACGCGTCCGGCAACGCGACCCGGCGCACCACCGAATCCGACACGTCCCCCTCGTTCCACTGGTCGCCCGCCAGCTCGCCGATCATCGACAGGTAGCCGCGCAGCACGACCGCCAGGCCGTTGACCCGCTCGCACGACCGCGTGTTCATCTTGTGCGGCATCGCCGACGAGCCGACCTGCCCCGGCTTGAACCCCTCGGTCACCAGCTCGTGCCCGGCCATCAACCGAATCGTCTTCGCCAGGCTCGACGGCGCCGCCGCCAGCTGCACCAGCGCGGACAGCACGTCGAAGTCCAGCGACCGCGGATACACCTGCCCCACGCTGGTGAACGTCCGCGCGAACCCCAGGTGCGCGGCGATCCGGTTCTCCAGCTCGGCCAGCGTCTCCGCCGAACCCAGCAGGTCCAGCATGTCCTGCGCCGTCCCCACCGGACCCTTGATCCCCCGCAGCGGGTACCGCCCGATCAGGTCGTCCAGCCGGTCGAACGCCACCAGCAGCTCGTCCGCCGCCGTCGCGAAGCGCTTGCCCAGCGTCGTCGCCTGCGCGGCCACGTTGTGCGACCGGCCGGCCATCACCAGCTCCGCGTGCTCGGCGGCCAGCGCCGCCAGCCGGGCCAGCACCGCGGCCACCCGCGAGCGCATCAGCTCCAGCGACCGCCGGACCTGCAGCTGCTCGACGTTCTCCGTCAGGTCCCGCGACGTCATGCCCTTGTGCACGTGCTCGTGCCCGGCCAGCGCGTTGAACTCCTCGATCCGCGCCTTCACGTCATGCCGGGTGACGCGCTCCCGCTCCGCGATGCTGCCCAGGTCGACCTGGTCCAGCACCCGCTCGTAGTCCTCGACGACCCCGTCCGGCACCTCGACGCCCAGGTCGCGCTGGGCGCGCAGCACCGCGATCCACAGCTCGCGCTCGAGCTTCACCTTGTTCTCCGGCGACCACAGCGAGACCAGCTCGGGAGAGGCGTATCGGCCGGCGAGGACGTTCGGGATCTGCGGTTTCGTCACGACCCAAGCTTAGATAGCGCGCGAGCGAGCCTCGCCCGCGCCACCGCCCGCGGATCCGGGTCCACCTCGATCAAGGCGTTGACCACGGCGCCGTCGACGAGCGCGATCAGCTCCTCCAGCCGGTCCCGCTCGATCACCAGCCCGGACCGGGCGAAGATCTCCGTCAGCAGCTCCCGCAGCTCCGCGCCGAGCGCCCGCATCAACGGCCGCAGGTAGGGCCGCCGCCCGGTCGCCACCAGCCGCTCGTACCGCAGCAGCACCGCCTCGTAGCCGGGGTCCTCGCCGAGCAGCTGGTCCAGCACCAGTTCCACGACGCTGTCGATGCGGCGGTGCTCGGTCGGCAGCTCGTCCAGCTGCGCGTGTCCCTTCGCCAGCTCGGCGCGGCCGTGGTGCTCGGCGGCGGCGCTGATGAGGTCGTCGAGCGAGTCGAAGTAGTACGTCGTCGACGCCAGCGGCAGCCCGGCCCGCTCGGCGACCGCGCGGTGCCGGATCGCGTCGAAACCGCCTTCGACCAGCAGCTCGGCCGCGGCCTCGACGAGGGCCGCCCGCCTGCGCTCACCCTTCGGCGTGCTCGCTCCGGACGTCATGGCCGCCCATCTAACCAGCTAGAACCTCTGCGCGAGCGCGGTGGCGATCTTCGGGACGTCGTCCGCCAGCGGCGCCGCGCTGCCCGGGGCGGGCACGCTCAGCACGATCACCGTCCCGCCGCCCGCGGTCAGCCGCTGGTCGACGACGGCGCCGTCGGCGAGCTTCGCGAGCTGGACGCTGGCCCCCGGCGGCAGCACGGTCGCCGACACCGAACCGGTGCGGCCGTTCTCCGCGACGCCGTACCTCGCCGAGCGGGAACCCGGCGTGCACACGTCGCCCGCGTCCGGCCCGGTGATCCCGGTGGCCGGGAGCTCGCCAGCGAGGGCGGTGGCGAGCTCCCGGTCCACCTTGTCGCACCCGGAGGTGCTGTCGGCCCGCGGGCCGTTCTCCCCGGCGCCCTCTCCTCCCTGCATGGCGGAGGGACCGGAAAGCTGGGGCACGGCGGACGGGAGACGCTCCGGCGCGTTCGCCGGTTGCTCCTGCCCCTGGACTTGAGTCGATTGGGTGGTCCGGGACTGGACGAATCCGGCGATTCCGGCGCCGAACAGGGCGAAGACCACGCAGAGTGACGCCACCGCGAGCGTCGTGCGCCGCCGCGCCGTGACCCGCGCCGAGGCCGTCCGCACGTCCCGCACGTCGAACCCGGCCGGAGGCGGCTCACCGGGCGCGGACCGGAACAACTCCGTCAGCTCGTGCTCATCCACCGGCTTCCACCTCCTCGCCCAGCGCGTCGCGCAGGTTCGCCAGTCCCCGCGCGGTCTGGCTCTTCACGTTCCCCTCGCTGCAGCCGAGGACCTTCGCCACGCCGGCCACGTCCAGCCCCTCGAAGTACCGCAGGACCAGCACGGCCCGCTGCTTCGGCGGCACCGCGCGCAGCCCGGCCAGCAGGTCCGCGCGCGTGGCGACCTGGTCGTCCAGCCGGGTGCCCGCGGGCTCGGGCTCGGGCAGCTGCTCCACGTGCCGCTCCCTCCGCCAGGGCCGTCTCGACTCGTCGATCGACGCCCGGACCAGCGTCTTCCGCACGTAGGCGTCGGTCGCGGCGCGATCCCGGATGCGGTTCCACTTCCGGTGCAGCGCCACGAACGCCGTCTGCGCGAGATCGTCCGCGCGGTGCCAGTCGCCGCAGAGCAGGTACGCGGTCCGGCGCACGGAGTCGCGTTTGGCCGCGAAGTACTCCGCGAAGTCCCGCTCGTCACCCTCGTCCACGCGCTAAGGCTCTCCGCTCCGACGTCTCGGCGTAAAGACGGAACTGCGCCGACGGTGGGTTGCACCTTCTTGAAGATCATCTGAACGGTGTGATGTGATCTGACTGTGACCTCAGCAGCCACCCAGTTGATCGACTTCCGCTCTGACACCGTCACCCGTCCGGATGAGCAGATGCGCAGAGCGATGGCGTCCGCTGAGGTCGGCGACAACGTCATCGACGTCGACCCCACGGTCCGCGAGCTCGAGGAGCGCGCGGCCGCGGTCCTCGGCATGCCGGCGGCGCTGTGGACGCCCAGCGGCACGATGGCCAACCTCATCGCCCTGTCCGTCCACCTCAAGCGCGGCGACCGGTTCCTCGCCCCGAACAACGCGCACGTCCTGAACAACGAGCTGGGCTCCGCGGCCTGGCTCGCCGGTGGCATGCCCGAAGCGCTGCCGCACGACGGCGGCCCCGGCCGTCCCAAGCCGGAGACGGTCGCGGCGGCCATCGGCACCCGCAGCGGGCCGTACTACGCGCTGCGCACCACCCTGCTGTGCCTGGAGAACACCCACAACGCGGCGGGTGGCGCGGTCATCCCGCCGCACGAGCACGCCCAGCTGCTGTCCACCGCGCGGCAGGCCGGGCTGCAGGTCCACCTCGACGGCGCCCGCGTCTGGCACGCGGCCGTCGCGCTCGGCCTGCCGCCCGCCGCGCTGACCGTGGGCGTGGACAGCGTGTCCGCGTGCTTCAGCAAGGGGCTGGGCGCGCCGGCCGGGTCGGTCGTCGCGGGCAGCCGGGAGTTCGTGGAGCGGGCGCGCCGGATGCGGCAGATGCTCGGCGGCGGCATGCGGCAGATCGGGGTGCTCGCCGCGGCCTGCCTGGTCGCGCTGGACCGGGTCCCGGACCTCGCCGCGGAGCACGAGAAGGCCCGGCGGCTGGCCGACGGGCTGCGTGAGCTGGGCTGGCAGGCCGACACCCCGGAGACCAACATCGTGCTCGCGCCGGTCGCCGACATCGCGGTGACGCTGGAGTCGCTGCAGGCCCAGGGTGTGCTGGCGCTGCCGATGGCGGGCAAGGTGCGGTTCGTGCTGCACCGGGACGTCTCCCCGGCCGACGTGGACGAGGCGCTGCGCCGCATCAAGGCCGGTGGTCACCCGTGACCGGCTGGGTGGTGTTCGACTACGGCGAGGTGATCTGCGGCCGGACGACCGCGCTGCCGGACCTCGCGGCCACGCTGGGGGTGTCGCCGGCGGAGTTCGAGCCGCACTACTGGCGGCTGCGGGACGCCTACGACCGCGGCAGCTCCGACCTGGAGTACTGGGGCGGGGTCGGCGAGGCGCTCGGCGTGCCCGTCGACGAGTCCACATCGGACCGGCTGACCGAGATCGACATCCGCGGCTGGTCGGACGTGCGGGAGTCGTCGCTGGAACTGCTGGCCGGGCTGAGCGAGGCCGGGGTGCCGCTGGCGCTGCTGTCCAACGCGCCGTCCTCGTTCGCCCGGTTCGCCGAGCGGCAGGACTGGATGCGGCACTTCCGCGTCCGGGTGTTCTCCGGCGACGTGGGTGTGGCCAAGCCGGACGCGGAGATCTTCGAACTGCTCGTCGCCCGCCTTGGCGTGCCGGCGGGCGACTGCGTCTTCTTCGACGACCGCCAGTCCAATGTGGATGGAGCGCGGGCGGCAGGGCTGCGCGCGCACGTGTGGGACGGGGCCGACGCGGCGCGCGCTCTGCTCTAGGGGCGGATCTGCTTGCGCTCCTTGTTGTTCTTGATCGCGTTGTAGGCAGCGGCACCGAGGAAGCCGACGCCGCCGATCACGGCGATCCACAGGATCGCCTTGAAGACGAACCCGATCACCGAGCCGATCACCATGAACGCGAGCCAGGCGACGAGCAGCGCACCGACGATCTTCCAGAACATGGCATTCCCCTCCGGTTGTGCCACGCGGGCTCGTTCGGCCCGCTACGTGCAGCCTGGCACGGTTTCGTGCCGGGACGCCCGCGTTCTGGTCAACGTTCAGGGAAAACTGGGGGTTCCCCCGGAGAGCCACCGGCCAAGGCGCGCGACCCCCTCGGTGACGTCGGACTCGGAGCCGGCGAACGAGAACCGGACGAACTTCCCGCCGTCCACGGGGTCGAAGTCGATGCCCGGGGTGATCGCGACGCCGGTGTCGGCGAGCAGCCGCTGGCACCAGCTCAGGCTGTCCGTGGTGTGCTCGGAGACGTCGACGTAGGCGTAGAACGCGCCGTCGACCGGGGCGACGCGGGTCAGCCCGATGCCCGCGAGGCCGTCCAGCAGCAGGTCGCGGTTGCGCCGGTAGTGCGCGACGTGCCCGTCCAGCTCGGCGTAGGAGTCGGGCTCGAACGCGGCGACGGCCGCGTGCTGGGCGAGGGCCGGTGCGCAGATGTTGAGGTTGCCGGTGAGCACGTCGACCGCGCGGTGCAGGCGCTTCGGGGCGAGCATCCAGCCCAGCCGCCATCCGGTCATGGCGAAGTACTTGGAGAACGAGCCGAGGACGATCGATTCGGTGGTGGACTGCCAGGCGCAGCCGAGTTCGGTGCCGTAGGAGATTCCGTGGTAGATCTCGTCGCTGATCAGCTGCACCCCGCGGGACGAACACCAGCCCGCGATGGCGGCGAGCTCGCCCGGCGGCAGCGCGGTCCCGGCCGGGTTGGTCGGGCTGGCCACGATGAGCCCGTCGAGCGGGCCGAGCTCGTCGAGCAGGTCGACGGTCGGCTGGAAGCGGGTGCTCTCGTCGGTGGCGAACTCGACGACCTCGCAGCCGAGGGCGGACAGCAGGTTGCGGTAGGCCGGGTAGCCGGGCCGGGCCATTGCGACGCGGGCGCCGGCGTCGAAGGCGGACAGGAACGACAACATGAAGCCGCCCGAGGACCCGGTGGTGACGATGACGTCCTCCGGGCTGACGGTCATCCCGTAGCGGCGGTCGTAGTGCCCGGCGATGGCTTCGCGCAGCTCGGGGATGCCGAGCTGGACGGTGTACCCGAGGTTCTGGTCCCGTAGGGCGCGCGCGGCCGCCTCCAGGACCGGCTTGGGCGCGCCCGCGCTGGGCTGCCCCGCGGCGAGACTGACGACGTCCCCATGGGTCCGCTGCCGGGCGGCGGCTGCGGAGAGCACCTCCATGACGTGAAAGGGCGCGACGTCCGCCCGCTTGGCCGGACCGGGGAACGAGGCTGAGGCGACCATGGGTTTCAGGGTAAGTCGGGCATCGTGGAAGCGGATCTCGTGGTGGCCCACCGCGCGCCAACCGCCGCCCGGCAACGCAACAGCACCGACCAACCGCAAGCCGGCAACGCAAAGCAGGCGACTACCCCAACCAGACCTTTCGGCGCCGTGAAGCGCATTTTCCGCGCGAAGGCGCGGCTTTAAAGATCAAAAGAGTCCTCGCCGGACGGGCAGGCTCCGGGATGACAGAAAAGCACTCCACCTCACCTTGAGTGGGTGGCTGGGTGGTCATCCCGTCGCCTTCCGTTTTGTGCATATCACCTTGAGCCAGGACCGCAAGGTTGGCATGTTCGGCCGCCGGAAAGCACGCAGGTTGCGGCCCTGGCTCAAGGTGATCGTCCAGTGTCAGGCGACGGGATGACCACCCAGCATGGGTTTTGTTCGCGGGCTAGTAGCCCTGGTAGCCGCCGCCTGCGGCCATTGCCTTCAGGCCTGGGTGCCCCTCAAAGCCGCCGTACCGGCTGAACGTGTACCGCACTCCGGCGATGATGTTGTCGACCGGGTTGTAGATGTCGTCGTGGCCGGGTAGTTTGTGCGCGTTGAACGTCGAGTCGATGCACTGCATCAACCCCTTGGACGGGTGCCCCGCCGCGGCATTGCTGTCCCAGAGGTTTATTGCGTTGGGATTGCCGCTCGACTCCTTTTCGATGATCGTCCAGATCTTGTCGATGTCGGCTTCCGTGACCGGCACTCCGGCGGCCTGCAGGATGCGGATCGCCTCTTCGATCCACTGCCGCACGTTGCCAGGGGGCTGGCTGCTCGGCGGGCCGCCGCTCGGGCCCAGACCGCCGCCGCCACCACCCGAGCCGCCACCGCCGCCCGAGCCACCGCCACCGCCGCCGGAGCCGGAGCGCAGTCCGCCCGTGCTCTTCATCGTCTTCGGCTTGCCGCCCAGCGGGGGCACCGACGCGTACCCGCCCTGGACCTCCTTGCGCACCAGGCCCATCACCCGGTTGATCTGCTCGTTCGCGCTGCTCAACAACCCCTGGATCTGGTCCCGGGCGCCGGCCGCGATGCCGCTCGTCTTCTGCGCGTTCGCGGCCATGATTTCGGCCGACGTGGGCGAGGGCATCGTGGCGCCCGGTTTGCCCTCGCGCACCTCGCGCTCCATCGCCTCGGCCGCGTTCGCGTTCGTCACCGCGTCGCTGTTGGCCTTCTCGATGTCCGTCTGCGCCTGCTGCCTGATCGTGTCGATCCGGCCCTTGACGCCGGCCAGCGACGTCTGCAGACCGGACAGCTCCCGCGCGACCTCGTCGAGGTGGTCGTTGACCTTCTTGCCCGCGTCGCCGATCTGCTTGACGTAGGCGAAGAACGCGTCGGCCGCGGGGCCGGTCCACGTGCCGCCGCCCAGCGCCGCGGTCGCGTTCCGCAGCGCCACCGAGTGGTCCGTGGAGTCCTTCGACGCCTGCGTGAACTGGTCCGCGACGGCCTGGATCCCCGCCGGGTTCAGCTTCTCGACCTGCTGCGCGCGGGCCACCACGTCGTTCCATTCGGGCGGCATCCCCGGTGCGGCGACCATGTCAGACCTGCAGGCTTCCGTCCTTGACGGTCACGCTGTCGCGCGCCGCGTCGTCGGTCTCGCGCAACGCCCGCGCCGCGTCGCGCAGGGCGCTGCCGGTCGACCTCATCAGCTCGGCAGCCGCGTCGAACTGCTTGTGCACGCCGTCGCGCAACGACCCCAGCGCGTCCACCATGCCGTCCGACGGGTGCTCGCCCGGCTCCAGCTCGTCCGGGCGCTTGATGGCGCCGAACGGGTTCTCCCCGGTCACGCCCGTGACCTTGTCCTTGGCTTTCTTGAACTGCTCGTGGATGGCCTCGACCTGCCCGGCCACATGCTCCAGCGAATCCGGATCACTCTCAGGCACGTCGCTCACTGTAGGACGGTTGTCGCAGCCTGTACGCGGAATCCGCCAAGTTCCACCATCCGGTGGTTCACGCTTCGTCGAGCAGCTCCGCGACCCGGCTGACCAGCAGCTGGTTGTCCGCGGGCGCGACCGTCGCCCAGTCCTGCCCGCCCACCTGCAGCAGGTACCGGCCCGCGTCGGTGTCGTAGAACGCGACCACCCGGCCCGCGCGCCGCCCCTCCCGCTCGACGCCGAACTGCCCGCGCGTGGTCATCCCGACCAGCATCCCGGCCAGCTCCTGCGCCTCCCACAGCTCGACGCCCCGGTCCTCCAGTGCTGTGACCAGCGACTTCGGGTCGCCCTTCGCGTCCGCGTCGGCCGCCCGCAGCGTGCTGTGCGGCAGGCTCACCGAGTGCCCGACGCCGGCCGGCTGCTCACCGGCCACCGACACCGCCGACTCGGCCAGCGCGTTCGGCCGCGCCGGGATCAGCCACACCTCGCCCGAGTCCACCACCGCGAGCAGCGCCTGGCTGCCGTTGGACACCGCGAGGCCGTGGATCTCCCGGTCCGTCCACACCCACACGTCGATCGCGACCTGCGGGTTCGCCAGCAACGTCGCCATGTCGACGATCTCGCCGACGGCCCGCTGCCCGCGCGCGAGCCCGCGGTCGGCGAGCATCTCCCAGGCGCGGCCCGCGAGCTGCCGCCGCTCGGTGTGGGTGCGGCCCGGGCTCGGCACCCGCAGCGCCGGGTGGGCGCGGGGCAGCCGCAGGCTCTCCCACAGGACGTCGAACTCGAGCGTCGTCAGGACGAGGCTCATCGGTCGCCGATCGTGTCCGGTGAGACGTCCCGCCGGTCGGTGAACAGGTCGTTGTCGTCGACACCGAAGCGGCGGACGTGCCCGGCGTCCTCCTCGCCGTCCTGCGGCGCGGCGGGTTCCAGGATCGACCGGGTGGTCGCCGAGTCGGGGGTGTGGCCGCCGCGCCGGGCGAGGCGGGCTTCCTCCTCCTCGGGCAGGTCGTCGGAGGGGATCTGGTGGATGCGGTTGCCCGCGGTGTTCCGCCCGACGCGGCTCTGCCGTTCGCCCTCGCCCGCCAGCGCCCCGCTCGCCCCGGCCGCGCCGAGCGCGGGGGCGGCCTCGGCGAGCCCGCTGAGCCCGGAGGGCGTCCGCACGGCGGCGAACCCGGGGCCGACCGCGTTGGGGGAGGTGGTGGAGGGCGGCATCGCGCCCGCGGAACGGCCCCTGCCGAGCGCTTCTTCGGCAGGTGTTGCCGCGCTTCCGCCGCCCGCGCCGCTTCCGCCCGCCGCGCCCGCGCCGCTTCCGGTGCCTGCGCCGAGCCCGACACCCGGGCCGAGCCCGGTGCCGGGTGCGCCGGCCGCGGAGCGGCCACCGGCACCGTGGACCTGCCCGGCGCCCGGCTGCCCGGCGGAGCCGGGCCGGGCGCCTACGGCGGAACCACTGCTGGGAATCGCCCGGCCGCCGGTCGCGGCGCCGGACTGGCCACCAGTGTTCTTCGATTCAGGCGAAGCCGACGCCCGGCGTTCGCCGGCGAAGCCGGCTCCGCCGGGGGAACCAGAGCCGCCGGCAACCGATCCGGTGGGCGCGGGCGCAGCGGGGCGTCCAGCGGTCGTCCCACCACCGGCGCCCGCCGGGGTGACCCCGGCCACCGAAGCACCCGCAGCCGGAGCGGCCGGCACGCCCATCGGCGGTGTCGGGGTGTCCACCCGCGCCGGCGTCACGTCCTTCGTGCCCTGGGCCTGGGTCGGCGCGGTGTCCGGCAGCGACGGCACCGGCGCCGACGCCCCGCCGATCCCCGCCACCACACCGGTTCCCGGCGCGGACAGCAGCGAGACCGGCGCCGGTGCGTCCACAGTGGACGTCGAGCCGAGGTAGTTGCCGCTGTCGTGGGCGTAGGCGTTGAGCGCGTCCACCGCCTGGGCCTTGGCCTCCTCGGCGGTGCGCACGTCGGCCGCATGATCGGTCTCGAACCCGAACAGGCTGAACACCGTGTCGCCGAAGGTGTAGCCGCCGGCCTTGCGCAGGCCCTCCGGCGCGGGCAGCTTGTTCCTGGTCCGGGTGAAGGCCTCGGCCTGCTCGTACATCATCTGCGCGGCCTGCTCGACCTTCGCCGTGGCCTCACCGGAGAACCCGGCCTCTCGCGCGACCACCGACGACGCCTGCCCCGCGGCGCGGCTCTGCCACTCCACGCCGAGCGCCTTGAGCTGGGTCCGCAGCGCCTCTTCGGTGTCGGCGAGCGCGCCGGAGATCGACTTCAGCGCCTCGACGGCCCCGGTGATCCCCGACGGGCCCGCGCCGTCCCGGAACTTCTCCACTACCTGCGCGAGCTGCTCCGGCTGGTAGCCGTCGAACCGCTGGTCGCGCAGCTTCGCCACGAGCGTCGGGATGTCGTACTTGCTGCTGTCGAACGTGGCCACGCCACACCTCACTTCAGCGTTTCGAGCGTCTGGACGGCCAGCTTCGCGACGTTCGTCGCCATGTCGCACAGCTGCTGCTGGGTGAACGAGCGGTCGTCGGGCGCCATCTGCGCGCGCAGCGTCTGGCCCTGGGCGACGCCGACGAGCACCTCGCAGTCCTGAATCCCCTCGCTGGGCGCGTAGTTCACCAGCGCGGGGAACCCGGGCACCGCGACCGGCTGCTGGACCATGCTGGTCCGCCGGTGCGCGCCGGTGCGCCAGTCCTCGATGTCGGCGTCGCCGATGACCTCGAGGTAGTACGTGTACGTCGGTGGCCTGGCGTCGACGTCGAATGCGCAGGTCGGGCCGTCGCGCTGGGTGTCTTCGGGCAGCCTGCGTGGCGCGCCGTTCTCGCCGAGCTGGTCCAGCTGGGCGGACGTGAGCAGGGTGCACGGGTCGGCGTCCCGCAGCGGCAGCTCGCGTTGCCGGGCGGGCAGTTCGGGCGGCTGACTGCTCGGCCGCGTGGCGGGTCCGGCGACCCTGGACACGGTCGACGTGCAGCCGGTCACCACGAGCGCGGCCGCGACGACCGTCCTAGGCAGGGCCGGCACCGCGGTCCCCCAGCGCGATGACCTTCTCCTCCTCACCGGCCTGGTAGGCCTTCGCGGCCTGCCGGAGCTGCGCGGCGAGGTCACGCAGGTTGCGGACGTAGGCCTGCACCCGCGCCGCGTACGAGTCTTCGCCGCGGGCCACCAGCCGGTTCCACGCGTCGGTGGCGGTGGTGCTGATGACGTCCTCGGCCGGCGCGGTGATGTTGAGGTCGATCAGCTTCTGCCGGATGCGGTCGTCGAGCGCGTCGGCCTGCTCGTTGACGACCTGCGCGACCAGCAGCACCTTGTCCGGGTCGACCCGCAGGTCGTGGGGCACCGACGGCACGGTCGCGCCGAGGGCGCCGAGCGCGGGTGCGAGACCCTGGCCGGCGCCGCGCAGGTCGTCCTCTGCCACAACTCACTCCCCGGGTACGGACGGTAACCGACCAGTTCCGGTAGGAAGGCTACCAATCCCGGGATCAGCTCGGGCCGGAATTCGCCGAAGCACCCGGCACGGTGATCTCGCCGCGAGCGGCCTTGAGCCCGATGTCGGTGCGGTGATGCGAACCGGACAGGTGCACCTTCGCGACCCGCTCGTAGGCCTGGGCGCGGGCCGCGTCGAGGTCCTCGCCGACGCCGACCACGGACAGCACCCGGCCACCGTGGGAGACCACGGCGCCGTCGTCGCGGCGGCGGGTGCCCGCGTGCAGCACGCCCTCGGACTCGGCGCCGGTGATCACGTCGCCAGCGCGCGGCACACCCGGATAGCCGTCGGCGGCGATCACGACGGTGACCGCGGAGCCCGGGTGCCACTCCAGCGGCGGGTGCTCGGCGAGGGTGCCGGTCGCGGTCGCGTGCAGCAGCCCGGCCAGCGGGGTGGCCAGCAGCGCGAGCACGACCTGCGTCTCCGGGTCGCCGAACCGGCAGTTGAACTCGATGACCTGGGGGCCGTCGGAGGTGATCGCGAGGCCCGCGTAGAGCAGGCCGGAGAACTCGGCGCCGCGGGCGGCCATCTCGTCGACGACCGGCTGGACGATGTCGCGCACGATGTCGTCGACGAGGCCGGCGGGCGCCCACGGCAGCGGCGCGTACGCGCCCATGCCGCCGGTGTTGGGGCCGGTGTCGCCGTCGCCGACGCGCTTGAAGTCCTGCGCGGGCAGCAGCGGCACCACGGTGCGGCCGTCGACCAGGCAGAACAGCGACACCTCCGGCCCGTCGAGGAACGACTCGAGCAGCACCGGGTGGCCGCCGTCGAGCAGCTTCATGGCGTGCGCTCGCGCCGCGTCGCGGTCCGGGGTGACGACGACGCCCTTGCCGGCGGCCAGCCCGTCGTCCTTGACCACCCAGGTCGGGCCGAAGCGGGACAGCGCCTCGTCGAGCTTGGCCGGGTTGTCCACGATCTCGCTGCGCGCGGTCGGCACCTTCGCGGTGGCCATCACGTCCTTGGCGAACGCCTTCGAGCCCTCGATGCGGGCCGCGGCGGCGGACGGGCCGAAGACCGGGATGCCGGCCTTGCGGATGGCGTCGGCCGCGCCGGCGACCAGCGGCACCTCGGGGCCGATCACCACGAGGTCGGCCTGCCAGCGTTTCGCCAGCTCGGCGACCGCGGCCGGGTCGGCCACGTCGACGCCGAGCTGCTCGGCCAGCGCCGCGGTGCCGGCGTTGCCTGGCGCGCAGGCGAGCGCGGTGACGGCCGGGTCGTGGGACGCGGCGAGGAGCAGGGCATGTTCGCGGGCACCGGACCCGATGACTAGAACGCGCACAAGCCCTGAGCGTAGACGCTGACCTGCGCCACGCCCCGTTCACCCGCCCGCCAGCCCACCGTCCCCCGCCCGTGTGGCGGCCGTAGTCCGGGACGGTGAGAGTGGCGCGGAGATCCCTTTCGTCCCCACAGGAGGTTCCCGTGCGGAGAAGACTCGCCGCCCTGGCGTTGTCCGGCCTGTTCCTGGTCGGCGCCGCCGGCGTCACCAGCGCGAGCCAAGCCGCCCCGGCTGACAAGGAGCGTGCCGAACCAGTGGTCGTCGGACACCGGGGCGCGCCCGGCTACCGGCCGGAGCACACGCTGGCCTCCTACGAGCTGGCCTACCGCCAGGGCGCCGACTGGGTCGACGTCGACCTGGTGCCCACCAAGGACGGCCACCTCGTCGCCCGGCACGAGAACGAGATCGGCGGCACGACCGACGTCGCCGCCCACCCCGAGTTCGCCAACCGGAAGACCACCAAGGTCATCGACGGCGTCGCGCTGACCGGCTGGTTCACCGAGGACTTCACGCTCGCCGAGCTGAAGACCCTGCGCGCCACCGAGCGCATCCCGGACATCCGCCCGGACAACAAGATCTACAACGGCCGCTGGCAGATCGCGACCTACCAGGAGGTGCTGGACCTCACCAGGCGCCTCGGCCGCGAACTGCACCGCACGCTGGGCACCTACCCGGAGATCAAGCACTCCACCTACTTCGCCTCGATCGGCAACCCCACCGAGCCGAAGCTGGTCGGCCTCCTCAACCGCAACGGCCTGAACAAGCGCAACGCGCCGGTGATCATCCAGTCGTTCGAGGTGGCCAACCTCAAGGCGCTGAGCAGGCAGGTGAAGGTGCCGCTGGTGCAGCTCACCTCGGCCAGCGGCGCGCCGGCCGACTTCGTCGCGAGCGGCGACAAGCGCACCTACGCCGACCTGGTCACCCCGGCCGGGCTCAAGGAGATCTCCACCTACGCCGACTACCTCGGCCCGGAGAAGGCGCAGATCATCCCGCGGACCACGGCGGGCGCGCTCGGCACGCCGACCTCGCTGGTGAAGGACGCGCACGACGCGGGGCTGAAGGTCGTGCCCTACACCTTCCGCAACGAGAACAGCTTCCTGCCGGTCAACCTGCGCTCGTCGGCCGACCCGTCGGCGTGGGGCAACGCCTTCGCCGAGCTGGACGCGTTCCTCGCCACCGGCATCGACGGCCTGTTCGCCGACCAGCCGGACACCGCGCTGGTCGCCGTCGGGTCCTGAGTGGACGACGCGGGCACGGCCACGGGCCGTGCCCGCGTTTTCGCTTTCCGCTGAAGTGATCCCGACCACTCGAAAAGTCTTCGCGTCATAGCCTGTCGCCCGGCTAGTCTCAGAGTGGACTGAGGGGGATTTGCGCTTTTTCTTCGGGGTTTCCTCCTGCGGTCGGCCCTGCCCGCTCGTAGACCTGGACGGACCACTTCATGACCACTGCTTCGGAACCAAGACCCGCGGACGCCGACAAACTCGACAGCGCGGTGCTGAAGGTCGCTGCCGTCGTCGTGCTCGGCAGCGTGATGGCCATCCTCGACACCACCGTCGTCAACGTCGCGCTCCAGGCGCTGACGCTGGAGTTCGAGACCTCGTTCGACACGATCCAGTGGATCGCGACCGGGTACATGCTGGCGCTGGCCACGGTCATCCCGGTCACCGGCTGGGCGTGCGACCGGTTCGGCACCAAGCGCCTCTACATGCTGGCGATCACGTTCTTCCTGGTCGGCTCCGCGCTGGCCGGTGCGGCGTGGGACATCGAGTCGCTGATCGTGTTCCGGGTCCTGCAGGGCCTCGGCGGCGGCATGCTGATGCCGGCGGGCATGACGATCCTGACCAAGACCGCGGGCCCGCACCGCGTCGGCCGCGTGATGGCCGTGCTCGGCGTGCCGATGCTGCTCGGCCCGATCGGCGGCCCGATCCTGGGCGGCTGGCTGGTCGACTCGGTGAGCTGGCGGTGGATCTTCTACATCAACGTGCCGATCGGCATCGTCGCGATCCTGCTCGCGTGGCGGCTGCTGCCGAAGGACGAGCCGCGCCCGGCCGAGAAGTTCGACTTCGCCGGCATGGTGATGCTCTCGCCCGGTCTCGCGGCGCTGATCTACGGCGTGTCGAACATCCCGCACCACGGCGGCGTCGGCGCGACCAACGTGTGGCTGCCGGGGATCGTCGGGATCGTGCTGATCGTGGCGTTCATCGTGCGGGCGCTGAAGGTCGCCAACCCGCTGGTCGACCTGACCCTGTTCCGCAACCGCACGTTCAGCATCGCGATGGTGACCATGACCCTGTTCATGATCGCCTTCCTCGGGTCGATGCTGATCCTGCCGACCTACTTCGTGCTGGTGCGCGGCGAAAGCGCGCTGCAGGCCGGTCTGCTGCTGGCGCCGCAGGGCATCGGCGCGATGATCACCATGCCGATCGCGGGCAAGCTGGTCGACAAGATCGGCGCGGGCAAGGTCGTGCTGCCCGGGATCGTGCTGATCATCGCCAGCGTCGCGGTGTTCACGCAGGTGGGTGCGGACACGTCCTACCTGCTGCTGATGGGCGCGCTGTTCGTGATGGGGCTCGGCATGGGCATGAGCATGATGCCGATCAGCACCGCGGCGCTGCAGACGCTGACGCAGCGCACGGTGGCGCGGGCCTCGACGGCGATGAACATCGTGCAGCAGACCGCCGGTGCGGTGGGGTCGGCCATCGTGTCGATCATCCTGGCCAGCCTGCTCGCCGGGAAGTTCGGCGTGGCGACCAGCGAGGGCCAGCTCGCCGCGACGGCCGCGCTGATGAACCCGGCCACGCACGACGTCGCGGCGGTGGCCAGCGCGGACGCCTTCGCCTCGACGTTCACCTGGACGCTGGTGCTGGTGGCGCTGTGCCTGATCCCGGCGCTGTTCCTGCCGAAGAAGCCGGCGCTGCCGCCGGAGGAGGACGCCGCCGAGTGCGCCCCGCCCGCGGTGATGATGCACTGAGGTTGTTCTGAGGAAGGGCCCGGGCAGCGCTGGACTGCTGCCCGGGCCTTTTTCGTGGGCGCGGCCGCGGGTTGCGCACCCGGGTGAGCGGGTTGTGCGCCCGGGTTGGGTTTCGCGCCTGGGTGGGTGGGTTGCGCGCTCGGGCTGGCGAGTCCCGCACCGGGGGCGGCGAGTCGTGCACCCGGGCTGGTGAGTCGCGTACCGGGGCTGGCGGTTGTGCACTGGGGGCGGTGGTTTCGCGTGGGGCGGCGAGTCGTGCACCCCGGCTGGCGAGTCGCGCACCGGGGGCGGCGAGTTGTGCACCGGGGGCGGTGGTTTCGCGCGGGGCGGCGAGTCGTGCACCCGGTTTGGTGAGTCGCGTACCGGGGCCGCCGGTTCTGCACCGGGGCCGGCGGTTCCGCACGGGGCGGCGAGTCGTGCACCCGGGCTGGCGAGTCGCGTACCGGCGCCGCCGGTTCCGCACCGGGGCCGGTGGTTTCGCGTGGGGGCGCGTCGTGCACCTGGTTTGGTGAGTCGCGTACCGGGGGCGGTGGTTCTGCATCGGGGGCGGTGGTTTCGGGTGGGGCGGCGTGTCGTGCACCTGGTTTGGTGAGTCGCGTACCGGGGGCTGGCGGTTCCGCATCGGGGGCGGTGGTTTCGCGTGGGGCGGCGAGTCGTGCACCCGGGCTGGCGAGTCGCGCACCGGCGCCGGCGATTCCGCACCGGGGCCGGCGGCTCCGCACGGGGGCGGCGCGTCGTGCACCCGGGGTCGCGCGTTCCACGTTCGTGCCCGCGAGTTCCCCGCCCGGCCCGGCGATTCAGCGCTCACTCGCGCGAGTCCCGCGCTCGCGGCAGCGAGTTCCCGCTCACCCCGCGAGTTCCTCACCCTGGCGAGCCCTGCGCTCGCCGCCGCGGGGCTCGTCACTCACCGGGTGGAGCGCGGCTCGCTGGGTAAGCATCTACCCATGGAGCTCCTGACCTTGATGGGCGTGCTCGCCGGCGCGCTCGGTCTCACCGCGATCGCCCGGCGGTTCAACCTCTCGGCGCCCCTGCTGGTCGTCGTGGCGGCGCTGGCCGTGTCGTTCATCCCGGGCGTGCCGCGGGTGCAGATGGAGCCGGAGCTGATCCTCACCCTGGTCCTGCCGCCGCTGCTCTACTCCACCGCACGGGAGAGCTCGTTCGCCCAGTTCAAGGCCGCCGCCCGGCCGATCATCGGGCTCGGCGTGGTCCTCGTCGTCGTCACGGCGCTCGTCGTCGGGTTCGTCGTGCACCTGCTGCTGCCGGACCTGCCGCTCGCCTCGGCGTTCGTGCTGGGCGCGGTCGTCGCGCCGCCGGACGCCGTCACCGCCGCCGCGATCGGCCGC
>NZ_JBEXTZ010000015.1:0-107941 GCF_040614195.1 Amycolatopsis sp. NPDC006125 | reverse complement strand
CTCGGCGATCCGTCTGAAGCCGTGGACCGGCTAGACCCCGGCCTGCTCCGTGAGCCGAGCCCGCAGCCGGAGGACCGCGCGGGTGTGCAGCTGGCTGACCCGCGACTCGGTGACGCCGAGGACGCGACCGATCTCGGCGAGCGTCAGCCGTTCGAAGTAGTAGAGGCTGACCACGATCCGGTCGCGTTCGGTGAGCTGCGCGATGGCCTCGGCGAGCTGGCGGCGGTTGTCCCGGTCGACGAGGACGGCGACGGGGTCGATGGCGTCGTCGTCGGGGAGCGTGTCGACCAGCGAACCGCTCTCCCGGCCTGCCGCCATGAGGTCCTCGAGCGCGACGACGCTGGTCAGCTGGAGCTGGCTGTAGAGGTCACGCAGCTCGTCGAGGGTGATGCCCAGCTCGGCCGCGACCTCGGTGTCGGTCGGGGTGCGGCGCAGCCGGCCGCCGAGACGTTCGAGCGCGCGCTCCACTTCGCGGGCGCGGCTGCGCACGACGCGAGGCACCCAGTCCTGCGAGCGCAGGTCGTCGAGGATCGCGCCGCGAATCCGCTGCATCGCGTAGGTCTCGAACCGCAGGCCGCGCTCGGGTTCGAACTTCTCGATGGCGTCGATCAAGCCGAAGATGCCGGACTGGATGAGGTCGCTGACGTCGACGTGCGTGGGCAGCCCGGTGCCGACCCGCCCGGCGACGTACTTGACCAGCGGCGCGTAGTGCAGGACCAGGCGCTCGCGCAGCCGCTGCTCCGGGCGTTCACGGAACTCGCGCCACACCGCCTGGATCGCGGAGTCACCGTCTCCCGCGCTCCGGGCGGCCGACCCACCGACTGGAGCGGTGCTGGTGCCCGCCGTGCCACCGGCCTGCGCCTCACTGTCCGCGACCGCGCCAGTGGTCGCAGACGCTTCCGCGCCGCCGGGTGTCCCTGCACCGGCTTGGGAATCGCCGCTCGGGTTGGCCCCGGCCTGCGCCTCAGCATCAGTCGCGAGCGCGTCACTCCGAGGACCGAGGTCCGGAATGGGCGCGCCGGCGGGGTCGCTCCGAAGCCCACTGTCCGGTTCGGACTCGGGCAGCGTCGGGTGTCCGGCCTGCTCGGGAGCAGGGCGGGCAGGGGTAGCTCGCAAATCGGCCGTCACACGGAAACCGTTCTCGGTAGCGGGCTCAGGTCGTTCTCCGGGCTCGTACGGGACGGGCGGTGTCAACGATCCTGCCTGCCGTCCTCCGAGGTCATCGGGATCGGGGGTGGGCTTGGTCATGGATCGCCTTCAACCGCTCGACGGTCACGTGGGTGTAGAGCTGTGTCGTGGCAAGCGTAGCGTGACCGAGTAGCTCCTGAACGCTGCGAAGGTCGGCACCGCCCTCCAGCAGGTGCGTTGCCGCGGTGTGCCGCAGTCCGTGCGGACCCATGTCGGCCGCCGAGGGCACCGCGTCGAGGGCCTCGTGCACCACCCGCCGGACCGTTCTCGGGTCCAGCCGGCCGCCCCGGACGCCGAGGAACAGCGCGGACACGTGCGGCTTCGCCACCGCACCCGCCACCGCCGGACGGCCGTGGTCGAGCCAGCCGCGCAACGCGCGGTCGGCCGGCGCGCCGAACGGGACCATGCGCTCCTTGCCGCCCTTGCCGAGGACACGGACGAGCCTGCGGCCGAAGTCCACGTCGTCGACGTCGAGCCCGCACAGCTCGGACACCCGCACACCCGTCGCGTAGAGCAGCTCGAGGACAGCGAGATCACGCAAGGTGACCGGTTCCTGCTGCGCCGCGCCGCTGCCCGCGGCCGTCAGGACGTCCTCGGCCTCGTCCGGCCGCAGCACCGGCGGCAGGGTCCGGTGCACGCGTGGCGCGACCAGCTTCGCACCCGGGTCGTGGTCGAGCGCGCCCTGGCGACGGGCCCAGGCGGTGAAGGTCCGTGCCGAGGCCGCTCTCCGCGCGAGGGTGGTCCGGCCGGCTCCCCCGTTGCGCTGGTCGGCGAGCCAGGCCCGCAGCGTCCCGATGTCCAGGCCCTTGAGCGCGGCGACGTCCGGCTGCGGCTCCTCACCGTGCAGGAACCCCAGCAGGGACACCACATCCCCGACATACGCGCGCACCGTGTGCGGGGACAGCCCTCGTTCGAGCCCGAGGTGGCGTTCGTAGGCGTCGACCAGCTCGGCGGCGGCGCGCGGCAGGGCGTCCCGGAGGGCGTGCAGGTCCGTTTTGCGGCCCCGAGATTCCCGTGCGGACATGGTTGTTCACGCTGCGCGAAGGGACGCGTGCGGTCAAGCATCGCCACACCGGCGGCAGATGACGATCGCATCACCTCCTCGACCTGCGACGCCAGCCGCTCTCGCAGCGCACGGCGAACTCGTCGAGTTCGAGGGCGGGCAGCAGCGCCCGGACCCGGGCGACCGGCACCCCGGATTCGGTGGCGACCTGCTCGGCGGATTTGCCCTCGCGCCGGTCGAGCGCCTCGTGGACGCGCAGGGCGTCCGGCCCGAGACCGTCCGTCGGCCGTTTCGAGCGGACCTTCTCGGGCCGGGGAGTGCCCAGCCGCCCGACGGTTTCGATCACGTCGTCGACCGAGGCCACGAGGGTGGCGCCGGACTCGCGGATCAGTTCGTGACAGCCGATCGACAACGCGGAGGTGATCGGCCCGGGCACGGCCATCACGACCTTGCCGAGCGCGCCGGCCGTGGTCGCGGTGTTGCGGGCGCCACTGCGGCGGCCCGCCTCCACGACGATGGTGCCCTCGCTGAGCGCGGCGATGAGGCGGTTGCGGACGAGGAAGCGGTGGCGGGCCGGCGGTGTGCCCGGCGGGTACTCGCTGACGACGAGACCGCCGTGCTCGGCGATCTTGTCGAGCAGGACGACGTGCCCAGCGGGGTACCCGGCGTCGAGACCGCAGCCGAGCAACGCGACCGTGGTGCCGCCGACAAAGAGGGCGCCGCGGTGTGCCGCGCCGTCGACCCCGTACGCGGCGCCGGAGAAGACTGACACGCCCTGGCCGGCTAACGCGGAGGCGAAGTCGCCCGCAACGTGCTCGCCGTAGCCGGTGGCTGCTCGCGCGCCGACGATCGCCACGGCCTGCTCGGTGGCCTCGTCGAAGCGGACTTGGCCGCGCACCCACAACGCGAGCGGCGGGGCGACGCCCTGCACACCACGGCTGGCGGCGAGTTGGAGGGACAGGAGCGGCCAGCCCGGCCACTCGTCGTCCTCCGGGATCAGCAGCCGCATGCCGAGGCGAGCGCCTTCGTCGAGGTCGCGCTGGGCGTGGTCGTGCGTGCGGCGGGCCTCGGTTTCGTCGCGGACGCGGTTGGGACAGTCGCCGGCGCGGATCGCCTCAGCCGCCGCGACGGGTCCGTGCTGAGCGACGAAGTCGACGACGGCGGGTGCCGGCGGCTCGGCGACACGGACCAGGTAGGAGCGGGCAAGGCGCTCTGCGTCGAGCTTGGCGCTGACGGGCTCGGGGGTGGTCGTCATGCGGCCCTCCCCGCGTGGCGTCTCGGTGCGGGAGCAGGGACGAGGCGCGCCACGGCCGGTGCCGGAGCGGTGTAGAGGAATGTCAGAGGTTCTTGCAGCCCTCCGTGGAGGCCGGATGGCGACATGCTCCTGACCAGTGCCGAGGTGGCGCGGCGCGAACGTTGAAGGCTCATGCGGCCCGTCACGGATGCCGGTGTCAGAACCGGGGTTGTGAGATGAGCCGTGGCAAGCGGTGAGGTCCGAGGGCTAATGCGGCCCTCCCCGAATGCCCGGTACCGAAGCACGGGCGACGACGCGCGCCATGGCCGGTGCCTGAGCGGTGCGGAGGAGTGGCGGAGGCTCGTGCAGCCCTCCGTGTGTGAACTGCCTGCGCCTTGGCCAGGGCCGAGGTTGCGCAGCGAACGTCGAGGGCTCATGCCGCCCTCCGGTCTCGGAACTCCAGCGCGGCGGCGACGTGGTCGGCTTGGGGTTCGTCGGCGTCGGCGAGGTCGGCCAGCGTCCAGGCGATCCGGAGGCACCTGTCGACGCCCCGGGCGGTCACCGTGCCGCGTTCCAGGCTTCGGTTCAGCAGGGCTGTCGTCGTGGGTGGGAGGGCGAACTCGCGGTGCAGGGCGGGGCCGGGGACCTCGGCGTTGGTCTTCCAGCCGTGCTCGCTCCAGCGGGCGGCGGCGCGGTCGCGGGCGGCCAGGACACGTTTGCGGACCACCTCCGTCGGCTCGGGCTCGCTGCTCTCGTGGCGGCCCATCGCCGTCATCGGGCGGAGCCGGACGCGCAGATCGACGCGGTCGAGCAGCGGGCCGGACAACCTGCTGAGGTAGCGGCGGCGCTCGGTCGGTGAGCACGTGCAGTCGGTTTCGCGGGGTGGCGCGCACGGGCACGGGTTAGTGGCCATCACGAGCTGGAAGCGCGCCGGGTAGCGGACCGAACCGCGGGCGCGGGCGATGCTGACCTCGCCCTCCTCCAGGACCGTGCGCAGGGAGTCCAGCCGCTGCGATCCGAATTCCGCCGCTTCGTCCAGGAAGAGGACCCCGCGGTGGGCGCGGCTGATCAGGCCCGGTGTGGCGATGCCCGCGCCGCCACCGATGAGCGCGGCCTCGGACACCGAGTAGTGCGGCGCGACGAACGGCGGGACTTTGATCAGCGGGGACTCGGGTGTCAGTTTGCCGTTGATCGAATGCACGGCAGTGACTTCGAGCGACTCCTCCGGCGAGAGCATGGGCAGGAGACCGGGCAGTCGCTTGGCGAGCATGGTCTTCCCCACGCCCGGCGGACCGGTGAGGAGGAGGTGGTGCGCGCCTGCGGCCGCCACTTCGAGCGCCCAGCGCGCCTCGGGTTGGCCGACGACGTCCGCCAGATCCAGCCCCTTGGGCGGCTCGCTCTCGGTGGGTGGCTCTGGCCGGGCCAGGGCGTTTTCGCCCTCGAGCCAGGCAAGGACGTCCCGCAGCCTCGCCGCGCCGTAGACCTCGAGGCCGTCGACCAGTGCAGCTTCGAACAGCGTCCCGGACGGGACGATCGCGCGCTTGATCCCTTCCTTGCGCGCCGCGAGCAGGCCGGGCAGGACTCCGCGGACTTCGCGCACCCGGCCGTCGAGCGCCAGCTCGCCCAGCAGGACCGTGCCGAGCAGCCGAGTGGCCGGGACCTTGCCCGCGGACGCGAGGATGGCCACCGCGATCGCGAGGTCGTAGCCAGAACCGAGCTTGGGCAGGTTCGCCGGGAACAGGCCGAGGGTGAGCTTGTCCTCCGGCCAGTGCTGGCCCGAGTTGCGGATGGCCGAGCGGACCCTGTCTTTCGCTTCGCGCAGGCCGGCGTCGGGCAGGCCGATCATCTTGATCCCGGGCAGGCCACCGCCCAGGTCGGCCTCGACCTCGACCAGGCGGCCGTCGAGGCCGACGAGTGCCACCGACCAGGCGCGTCCGAGCGGCATCAGAACGCTCCCGGGATGTGGCGGACGCGGGGCTCGCCGTCGCCATCCGCGTAGACCGCGACGACGTCGAAGCGGACCCGGCACCAGCCGACGCGGTGGATGCTCAACCACTGCCCGGCGAGGCGCCGGATGCGGGCGACCTTGTCCTCGGTGACCGCCTCCGCGGGATCGCCGAAGCTCTCCCGGGTGCGGGTCTTGACCTCGCAGATGACCAGGGTGCGGCCGTTGGTGGCGATGAGGTCGAGCTCGCCCTGGCGGCAGCGCCAGTTCCTGGCCAGCACGACGAAGCCGAGCTTCTGCAGGTGGCGCGCGGCGATGTCCTCGCCCCGGCGGCCGAGTGTCAGGTGGCGGGCGGGTCTGGCCGCGGTGGTCATGGCTGGTCCCCCAAGGTCGGTGGTCGTTCACTGCCTTCGACGGTGCCATGACCTGCGGTTTCGCCGACAGAGCGAGTTGCCGGGCCTGTGGACAAGTGAGGTGTTGTGGACAAACCGCGGTGGGGTGCGGCTCGGTGGGGCGGAAATGTCGGTCCCGGGTGGTAGGGGCGGCGGGCGGGAGATGAGAGCTGGGGTTGGAGGCGCGCGGGCGGCCGGGAGCCCAGGTGAAGGCGGGAAAGGCCCGGGCAGCGGTCGGGATCCGGGTCGAGATGGGAAACGGGCCGCGCCGCGCCCGGAGTGAGGGCAGGAGCAGAGTCGAGACGTGGGTGGCGCCGGGGGAACGGCTGGTGGGGGGCGCCGGGAGGCCGACGGCCGGTGAGGTCACGCCGGGAGGCGGACCCGTAGGTCGCGCCGGGAGGCAGACCCCGGTGGGTGGCGCCGGGGGACGGCTGCTGGGGCGCGCCAGGTGGCGGACGGCCGTGTGGCGCGCCAGGTGGCGGACGGCCGTGTGGCGCGCCGGGAGGCCGACGGCCGGTGAGGTCACGCCGGGAGGCAGACCCCCGGTGGGTGGCGCCAGGGGCAGACGGCCGCTGGGGGGGCGCCCGGGGCGGACGGCTGTTCGGTCGCCCCAGGGGGCAGACGGCCGCTGGGCGACGCCGGGAGGCAGACGGCCGGTGGCTCGCGCCAGGAGGCAGACGCCAGGTAGACGACGACAGGGGCAGACAGCCGCTGGGTGATGCCGGGAGGCGGGCGGCCGGTGGGTGGCGCCGGGAACGGACGGCTGGGGGTCGCACCAGGAGGCAGACGGCCGGTGGGTGGCGCCGGGGACGGACGGCTGGGGGTCGCGCCAGGAGGCGGACGGCCGCTGGGGGGCGCCAGGGGGCAGGCCCGGGTAGGTGGCGCAAGGGGCAGACGGCCGGTGCGGTGCGGCGGTCAAAGAAGAGGGACGTCCCGCTGGGGGACGTCCCTCGTCGAGCTTGGGGTGTCAGCTGGAGAACGGGCCCTCTTCGGGGAGCCTCAGCTCTGGCTTTTCCAGCTCCTCCACGTTCACGTCCTTGAAGGTGATCACGCGGACGTTCTTGACGAACCGGGCAGGGCGGTACATGTCCCACACCCACGCGTCGGACATGCGGACCTCGAAGTAGACGTCTCCCCCGCTGTCCCTGACCTGCACGTCCACCGCGTTGGCCAGGTAGAACCGCCGCTCGGTCTCCACCACGTACGAGAACTGGCTGACGATGTCGCGGTACTCGCGGTACAGCGACAGCTCCATCTCGGTCTCGTACTTCTCGAGATCCTCTGCGCTCATGAAATCCGCGCCCCTCCTCGCGAGTTCGACCGGTCTCCGGCGGCGGAACTCCCATTCTGAACCACGGTGCCCTCCAGAGCACGTACCGGAGCATCGGACTGCCCCAATGCAGCAGCGGTGAGCATGACCTTCCGCGGTGGTCGCAGACCGTGGGCGGCGGCCGCCGCTGCCACATTGGTGTACGACCACCGGTGTACCTCACACGGCCCGTGTTCGACGAGCGCCGCGCCGTGGTCCGCGGTCGTGTACCCCTTGTGCACATCGAATCCGTACATCGGGTACTCCAGGTGCGTCTCGGCCATGATCCGGTCCCGCGTCACCTTGGCCAGCACCGACGCGGCCGCCACGCACGCGACCGCTCGGTCCCCCTTGATCACCGGCACGCTCGGCGCCGGCAGACCCGGCACCTTGAAACCGTCCGTCAGCACGTACCCGGGGCACTCCCGCAACCCCGCCACCGCCCGGCGCATGCCCTCGATGTTCGTGACATGAATGCCGAGCTGATCCACCTCTTCGGGCGAAATGACGACGATCGAGTAGTCCAGGGCGCGCACCAGGAGCCGCTCGTAGACCCGCTCCCTGGCCAGCGCGGTGAGCAGCTTCGAGTCGTTCAGCTCCGCCAGCCGGGCCGCGTCCCCCGGCCGTAGCACGCACGACGCGACCACCAGCGGACCCGCGCAGGCCCCGCGGCCCGCCTCGTCGACCCCGGCCACCGGGCCGAGACCACGCCGGTCGAGCGCCGACTGCAGACCCCACGCCGTCTCACCCCGGACGATCGCCCTGGGCGGGCGAAAGGAGGCCAGAACCGCCGAAGACCTACCCAACCTGGTTACCGCTTTCGCTCGACCGCCTCGCGCACCTTCGAGCCCAGTCGCCGTCCGCCCCACACCGCGGGCCACGCGGCGACGACCCCGAACCCGAGCGGAACGCCTTCCTGCCACGCCGGAGCGCTCATGCCGAGCGCGGCCGGCTGCGCGGCGGCCTGCGGGTTGTGGTCGCTGACCCCGCCCCACCGGCTGGGTGGCAACACGATGATGCGTGCCTTGCCGATGATGTTGTCCACCGGGACGGCACCGCGGACCCCGCCGCCGCCCTGGCAGCGCGAGTCGCACGAGTCGTTGCGGTTGTCGCCCATCACCCAGACGTAGCCGTCCGGCACCGTCACCGGATCGAACGGCTCCTGCCGCTGGTTGTCCGGATTCTGCCAGTGGATGTAGGGCTCGTCGAGGGCCTTGCCGTCGACGACGACCCGGTTCTGGGCGTCACAGCACTCGACGGTCTGGCCACCGGTCGCGATGATCCGCTTGACGAAGTCGCGCTCGTCCGGCGGCGCCAGCCCGAACACCGAGCCGATGTTCTGGAAGAACCGCACGACCGCGTTACCCGACCGCTCGGTCGCGACCTCGTTCTCCACCCACGGCTCCGGGCCCTTGAACACCACGACATCACCCGGTTCGGGGTCGGTGAAGTCGTAGGTGATCTTGTCGACGAGGACCTTGTCGCCGTAGCACCCGGTGCACCCGTGGAGCGTGGTCTCCATCGACCCCGAAGGAATCGTGTAGACCCGCGCCAGGAATTGCTGGAACACGAATGCCAGCGCCAGCGCGACGACGATCAGAATCGGGAGTTCGACCCAGAACGAGCGCTGTTTCTTGGGTTTACGGCGGCGCCGTTTCCCATTTGCGCCGGCATCGGCACTCTCGTCCGGTTCCGGGCGTTCGGGCTCGTCCTCAGCGGCGCTGGAGGGCACAGGTTCGACCACTTCGCCAGGCTATCGGAGAACGTCCGATCCCTCAGGACGCGGTCGGAGCCTCGCGGCGCTCCTTGATCTTGGCGGCCTTGCCGCGCAGCTCGCGCAGGTAGTACAGCTTGGCGCGACGCACGTCACCGCGCTTGTGCACCTCGATCTTCGCGATGTTCGGGCTGTGCACCGGGAAAGTGCGCTCCACACCGACACCGAACGAAACCTTGCGCACGGTGAAGGTCTCGCGAATACCGCCACCCTGGCGGCGGATCACGACGCCCTGGAAAACCTGAACACGCTCACGGTTTCCCTCGATGACGCGAACGTGCACCTTCAGCGTGTCACCCGGGCGGAAGTTCGGGATGTCGGAACGCAGCGACTGAGCGTCCAGGGCGTCCAGGGTGTTCATCGGGAGTCCGTCCTCGTCCTTCGTCTGTCTGGCAGTCATCCGAGCACGCGCACGCTCACTTACGGCAGGCGACCCGGGGGCTTGTGGCAGGCACGCACCACTGGCACGGCCAACCTGTCAAGTATTGCAGACGCGTCCCCGGCCGGATCACCCGGCCTGCCGCTGCTCGGACCGGACACGGTCGAGCACGGCGAGATCGCGCTGGTCCAGCGTACCTTCCGGCAACCGGTCGAGGAGATCGGGGCGGCGCAGGAGGGTCCGTTCGAGGGCCTGGTCGCGCCGCCAGCGGTCGATCAGCGCGTGGTTGCCCGACCGCAGCACCTCGGGCACGGACAGGTCGCGCCACACCTCGGGGCGCGTGTAGCTGGGGCCTTCGAGCAGGCCGTCGGAGAAGGAGTCCTGCTCGGCCGACACGGGGTTGCCCAGCACGCCGGGCAGCAGCCGCACCGTGGCCTCGACCATGACGAGCACCGCGGCTTCGCCACCGACCAGCACGTAGTCGCCGATGGACACCTCGTCGACCGGCATCCGGCGTTCGGCGTCGTCGATCACGCGCTGGTCGATGCCCTCGTAGCGGCCGCAGGCGAACACGAGGTGCTTCTCGCGGGCGTACGAGTGCGCCATCTCCTGGGTGAAGGGGCGGCCCGCCGGGGTCGGCACGACCAGCCGGGTCTCCGGACCGCACACCGCGTCCAGCGCGTCGCCCCAGACCTGGGGCTTCATGACCATGCCCGGACCACCGCCGTAGGGCGCGTCGTCGACCGCGCGGTGCACGTCGTGGGTCCAGTCCCGCAGATCGTGCACCCCGACCTCGATCAGCCCGCGCTCGATGGCGCGGCCCAGCAGCGCGGCCCGCAGCGGGTCCAGGTATTCGGGGAAGATGGTGACGACGTCGATCCGCACGGCGCGAGCGTAACCAGCCCGTCAGCCGGCGTCGTCGAGCAGGCCCTCGGGCGGATCGACCACGACGCGGCCGCCCTTGACGTCCACCACGGGGACGATGGCCTGCACGAACGGCACGAGGACGGTGCGCCCGTCGCGGTCGAGCGCGAGCAGCTCGCCGTGCGGGGCGTGCACGACCTCGGTGACGGTGCCGATCACCTCGCCGTCGCTCAGCTCGGCGCGCAGACCCTCGAGTTCGTGGTCGTAGAACTCGTCCGGGTCGTCCGATGGCGGGAGGTCGGCGGTGTCGGCGAGCAGCAGGGCGCCGCGCAGGGCCTCGGCGGCCTCGCGCGTCACCACCTGCTCGAACGTGACCAGCAGCCGCCCGCTGTGTGGGCGGGCGGCTGCGACGGTCAGCGGGCGCGTGGTGCCGTCGCGGAAACGCGCGGTCACCGTCGCGCCGTCGCGGAAGCGTTCCTCGGGCGAGTCGGTCCGGATGTCCACGGCGAGTTCACCGCGCACACCGTGGGCCTTGGCGACCCGCCCGACGACGACGTCCACGGATGGGTCAGCGGTCGGTGTCGACGACGTCCACGCGGACGCCGCGGCCACCGATGCCGCCCATGACGGTGCGCAGCGCGGTCGCTGTCCGGCCGCCACGGCCGATGACCTTGCCGAGGTCGTCCGGGTGGACGTGGACCTCGAGCGTGCGACCGCGGCGGGTGGTGATCAGGTCGACCCGGACGTCGTCCGGGTTGTCCACGATCCCCCGCACCAGGTGTTCGAGGGAGTCGGCGAGGAAGCTCACGCCTCGTCCTTCGCCGCCTCGTCGTCGGCCTTCTTGGCCGACTTCTTCTTCGGGGTGGTGGCCTCGTTGGCGGGCTCGTCACCGGCAGCCGCGAGGGCCGCGTTGAACAGCTCCTCCTTGGTCGGCTTCGGCGCGGCGGTCTTCAGCGTGCCCTCGGCGCCCGGCAGGCCCTTGAACTTCTGCCAGTCACCGGTGATCTCCAGGATGCGCTGCACCGGCTCGGTCGGCTGCGCGCCGACACCCAGCCAGTACTGGGCGCGCTCGGAGTCGACCTCGATGAAGCTCGGCTCGGACTTCGGGTGGTACTTGCCGATCGACTCGATCGCCTTGCCGTCCCGGCGGGTGCGGGCGTCGGCGACGATGATGCGGTAGTACGGCGCACGGATCTTGCCGAGGCGCTGGAGCTTGATCTTGACGGCCACGGTGTGTGGGTACTCCTTGGTTCTCTGCGTGCTCGCGGGTGTCGGGTCACGATCCGTGTGGGGACACCGGACGAGTACCCGAAGCTTTCGGTCGCCACGGCACGGTGAGAGGGCCCGGCCGCAGCAGGCAAGCGACTATTCTGCCAGACCCGTTCGCGTGGCTCGCAGGCGGCGTCTAGATCGCCATGACGCCCAGCGCCGTGAGCAGCATCGCCACGGCGGGCAGGAAGTTGTTCATCTGGTGCGCCACGATGCTGCCGAGCAGGCGGCCGGTGAACAACCGGGCCAGGCCGATCGGGATGGCGATCACCAGCAGCAGCGTGGTGCGCAGCGGCTCCAGGTGGCTGGCCGCGAACACCGCGGTGGACAGCAGGAACGCCGCCAGCCGCGCCCACTTCTCCTGGCCCCAGTGCAGCCGCTCGACCGCGCCCCACAGCAGGCCGCGGTAGATGACCTCCTCGCAGATCGGCCCGAGCAGCCACAGGTAGGCGAACATCACGATCGCCGCGCTCACCGACATCGGCTGTTCCTCGACCAGGGCGCTGATCGCCGAGCCGGCGTTCGCCTCGCCCACCGCCTGGGTCCAGATGAACGCGCTCACGGTGGTCAGGACCAGCCCGAACGAGCCGAGTTTGAGGCCGAGCTTCACGTCGTCCCAGCGCCAGGACAACCGCAGGTCGGCCAGCGGCCCGTTGCCGCGCACCTTGGTGATCAGGATGGCGACCAGCGCGGCGAGGACGGTCGGGGCCATCGTGCCGATCAGCACGTCCCGCGCGGGCAGCGGCTGACCGGGCGGCGCCGGGCCGAGCAGGACGCTGACGAACGCGGCGGAGGCCAGCAGGACGGCCTCGACGACCAGGAAGGCGCCGAACCCCCAGCGGTGCGACGGCGCCGGCTCCGCGGTGGCCGGCAGATCAGGCGGATCGAGCTCGCCCGGATGTGCCGTCACGGCTCGCCTCCCTCTGATCCTCGCCCAGCACCTACCGAGCCTAGTCGCCATGGTCGTTCCGCTCAGGACCCGGTGAACAGCAGCAACGCCGGGGCCAGGTTGTTCGCCGCGTGCGCGACGAAACTCGCCCCCACCCGTCCGGTCCGCCAGCGGGCCGCGCCGATCACCAGCCCCTGCGCGAGCAGCGCCAGCGTGCGGGTCGGCTCGCCGTGCAGGTAGGCGAAGACGACCGCGGTGAGCACGAGGATCACCCACTGCGGGACGCGGTGGTGCTCGAGCGCTCCCCACAGCGAGCCGCGCATCAGCAGCTCCTCGGCCATGGGCGTGGCGACCACGACGACGAGCGCGGCCAGCGCGAGCCAGACGAACTCGTCCCGGCCGCCGTCCTCGGCGAGGTCGGTGAGCGGGCTGTCGGAGACGCGGTCGGTGCCGTAGATGCCCAGCAGCACCAGGTTCACCAGGTAGCCGGCGAGCAGGGCGAGCGCACCGCAGGCCAGGCCCACCTTGACGTCGCGCAGCGTCGGGAGCCAGCCGAAGTCGCGCCGCGGCCCGCTCCCCCAACGGCGCGACGCGACCAGCGGGGCGAGGCCGAGCAGGACGCTGGGCACGAACGCGAGCAACAGCACCGGACCGACGTCGAGCAGTTCCAGCGGGTCGACGCTGGCTTGCCCGGAACGCAACGCAGTCATCACGACGGTGACGAGGTGGTAGCCGCCGAGGCCGGCGAAGAACGCGACGAAACCCCAGTGGGCGCCGAAGACCAACCGGTTCCGCACGTCCTCGCCGATGCCCTGGCCCACCCTCGACGCGCTCATGGAGTTCAGGCTATGTGGCTGGGCGCGATCAATCGACCCCGGGGCGTGAGCGGTGTCACCGGATCCGCAGGCCGACGGCGACCGGGTACCGGTGTGGCGAGCGCGGTCGGTGCGGCGCTAGCGGGGGTTGCCGGAGGCGTCGGCGACGAGCTCTCCGCGACGTTCGGCGCCCGACCGCCCGACGTGCACCCTGATTTCGACCGGTTCCCCGCGGCGCGGGCGGGTCACCTCGACGCGCAGCACGTCCGTGGCGTCGGGGTAGCGCTGGCGCGCCTGGTCGATCAGGCCCGGGACCGCGCCGAAGTCGACCTCGTCCAGGGCGAACGCGTAGTCGGGATCCGGCCCTGCCGCGTCGCCCGGGGCCGGTGAGAGGTCGCCGTCGCGGTAGATCACCGCGCGGTCGCCGCGCTGGCCGCGGATGACGTCGTGCTCGATGTGGATCGCGTCGTAGGTGGTGGCGACGCTGCGCAGCTCCTCGACGCCGGTCTCCAGGCCCTCGGCGGTCAGCAGGTCCGGGCCACCGAACAGTTCCGCGCGCAGCGGGAGCAGGCCGGCGACGACCAGCACGACCGTCGCGACGGTGACCCGCTTCCAGTCGGCGGCTGCGCGGCCGTTCATCCGGGCGACGACCAGCGCGAAGACGGCGGCGAGCGTGGCCGCCGCACCCACCCCGAAGGCCGCCAGGTAGACGCCCTCCCCCAGGACGAGCCCGCCGACGACGCCGACGACGAGCAGGGCCAGCGGGACCGCGTAGAGCAGTCCCAGCGACTTGATGATCTTCACTCGGACATCTTGTTCAAGGATCGATCGGGACGGTAGCGGCATTTCGGCCGTCAGTGGCGGAGAGGGAAGGGGGGCGGGGGCTCGCGTTGGGTGCTGGGGAGCGGATCGGCGGGGCGCGACGGCGCCTGCTGGCCGGTGCTTGGGGCCCAGTGGGGCAGCTGATGAGCTGATCGGCAGGGCGGCGGGTGCTGGGGCGGCGCGGGCGGCAGGTGCAGCAGGACGGCAGGCGGTATGGCAGCGGGGCGGCTGGGCAGGCGAGGGCGGCGGGGGGCCAGGGGCGAACCGTGCAGAGGGCGGGCAGCCCTGCGGGCCAGGCAGCAACCCGGGGCAGAGCGGGCAGCCCTGCGGGCCAGCCGGGTAGAGCGGGCAGCCCAGCGGGCCAGGCAGCAACCCGCACAGCCCAGCGAGCCAGACGGGCAGAGCGGGCAGCCCTGCAGGCCAGGCAGCAACCCGCACAGCCCAGCGGGCCAGACGGGCAGGGCTACCAGCGCCGTAGGGCGGGCAGCAGGGCGCCCAGCGGCTGGGCGACCGGAGCGGCTCGGGCAGCGCGGAGCGGGCGGCAGCACAACAGGACGCCAGCGCAGCGGCGCGCCTCGGCGGCGCAGGGCGGCAGAGGGAAAGCGGCGCCGCCAAACCACGCCCCCGCGGAGGCGGTGTCGGTGAACCCTCAGCGGATGATCGCGCCGCGGAGGACTATGTGCCTGGGTGTGCGCAGGGCGGAGAGGTCCTCGCGCGGGTCGGTGTCGTAGACCAGGAAGTCGGCTGGGGCGCCCTCGGTGATGATGGGGTGTCCGAGCCACTTCCGGGCCGCCCAGGAGCCTGCGGCGAGCGCCTGCTCCGCGGTCATCCCCGCGCGGTGGAGGGCTTCCAGTTCGTCCACGAGCCGTCCGTGGGCGATCATGCCTCCCGCGTCGCTGCCCGCGTAGACCGCCACACCGGCGTCGAGTGCGTTTCCGACCAGCTCGCCGACCCTCGCGTGCAGCGCCCTCATGTGGGCGGCGTACACCGGGTACTTGCCGGCCGCGTCCGCGATGCCCGGGAAGTTCTCGATGTTGATCAGCGTCGGCACCAGCGCCGTGCCCCGGCGGGCCATTTCGGCCAGCAACGACGGGTCCAGGCCGGTGCCGTGCTCCAGGCAGTCGATGCCCGCGTTGATCAACCCCGGCAACGCGTCCTCGCCGAAGACGTGCGCCGTCACGCGAGCTCCGGCCTCGTGGGCGACCTTGATCGCCTCGGCCAGCACGTCGTCCGGCCACAGCGGCGCGAGATCGCCCACCGAACGGTCGATCCAGTCCCCCACCAGCTTGACCCAGCCGTCACCGTCCGCGGCCTGCTCGGCGACCGCCGCGGGCAGCTCGTCCGGGTGCGACAGGTCGATGCCCAGCCCGGGGATGTAGCGCTTGGGCAGCGCGAGGTGCCGCCCGGACCGGATGATCCGCGGCAGGTCGGCGCGCTCCTGCAGGGGGCGGGTGTCGATCGGCTGGCCGCAGTCGCGGATCAGCAGCGTCCCCGCGTCCCGGTCGGCCAGCGCGTTGACCACCGCGCCGTCCAGATCCGTCGGCCCGCCCGGCCCGATCGCCGGGTGGCAGTGGGCGTCCACCAGCCCCGGCACCAGGAAACCGTCCGCCACCAGGGTCCGCGCGCCCTCGACCGGGGAGAACGTGACCCTGCCGTCGCTGATCCAGACGTCGCGCTGCTCACCGTCGGGCAGCACCACCCCGCGCAGGTGCATCTACTTGTTCTTCGGCAGCTTGAACTTGGACGGGTCGAAACCGGGCACGTCGTTCATGCCGCCGCCCAGCTGGGACAGGTCGGGCATGCCGCCGCCGGCGCCGCCGGGCGGGAGCATCGGCATGCCGCCGGGGAACCCGCCGCGCACCTTGGGCTGCGTGGGGCCCTTGCCCTTCTTCCCCTTCTTGCCCTTCTTGCGCTTGGTCGCGCTGCCACCGCCGAAGCCGAAGCGGCCGGCCATCTGCTGCATCATCTTGCGGGCCTCGAAGAACCGGTTCACCAGGTCGTTGACCTCGCGAACAGTCACACCCGAACCCTGCGCGATGCGCTGACGGCGAGAACCGTTGATCATCTTCGGATCGGCCCGCTCGGCCGGGGTCATGCCGCGGATGATCGCCTGCAGGCGGTCCAGGTGCTTGTCGTCGACCTGCGCGAGCTGGTCCTTCATCTGCCCCGCGCCGGGCAGCATGCCGAGCAGGTTGCCGATCGGGCCCATCTTGCGGACCGCGAGCATCTGCTCCAGGAAGTCCTCCAGCGTGAGCTGGCCGGTGCCCAGCTTCGCCGCGGCCTTCTCGGCCTGCTCCTGGTCGAAGGCCTGCTCGGCCTGCTCGATCAGGGTGAGCAGGTCGCCCATGCCGAGGATCCGGCTGGCCATCCGGTCCGGGTGGAAGGTGTCGAAGTCCTCGAGCTTCTCACCGTTGGAGGCGAACAGGATCGGCTGGCCGGTGACCTGCCGGACGGACAGCGCCGCACCACCGCGGGCGTCACCGTCGAGCTTGGTCAGCACCACACCGGTGAAGCCGACGCCGTCGCGGAACGCCTCGGCCGTGGTGACCGCGTCCTGACCGATCATCGCGTCGACGACGAACAGGATCTCGTCCGGCTGGACCGCGTCGCGGATGTCCGCGGCCTGCTTCATCAGCTCCTCGTCGACACCGAGCCGTCCGGCGGTGTCGACGATCACGATGTCGTGCTGCGCGTGCTTGGCCTCGTCGATGCCGCGGCGGGCGACGTCCACCGGGTCGCCGACGCCGTTGCCCGGCTCGGGCGCGAACGTCTGCACCCCGGCGCGCTCGCCGACGACCTGCAGCTGCGTGACCGCGTTGGGGCGCTGGAGGTCACAGGCGACCAACAGCGGCGCGTGGCCCTGCTTCTTCAGGAACAACGCGAGCTTGCCCGCCAGCGTCGTCTTACCGGAACCCTGCAGACCGGCGAGCATGATCACCGTCGGCGGGTTCTTGGCCAGGCTCAGCCTGCGGGTCTCGCCGCCGAGGATGCCGATGAGCTCCTCGTTGACGATCTTGATGACCTGCTGCGCCGGGTTGAGGGCCTCGGAGACCTCGGCGCCCTTCGCGCGTTCCTTGACGTGCGCGATGAACTCCCGGACGACGGGCAGCGCGACGTCGGCCTCCAGCAGCGCGATGCGGATCTCGCGCGCGGTGGCGTCGATGTCGGCGTCGGTCAGCTTCCCCTTGCCCCGCAGGTTCTGCAGGACCGAAGTGAGCCGGTCGGAGAGGGTGTCGAACACGGGTGTGCACGCTCCAGCTGGTCGTGGTTGTCCGCCTGCGGCGTCCCACCAGGGTAGCCGCTCGTGGCGGGTGACCTGTCAGGCCTGCCGTTCGACGAGCAGCCGCATCCCGCCGGGTTCCAGCAGCACCACGCACGGGACCAGCTCGGTCGTGTCGTACTCGGAGCCCAGCACCTGCTCGTGGATCACCTCCGCCCAGCCCGAGTCCGCGCCGGCCACGAACAGCTCGTCCGGGCAGGGCAGGCCGACCACCAGCCGCTCCGTGCCGAGGTTGCGGGACATCTGCGCGGCGAAGTCGTCCAGCGCCAGCGCGGAGCCGGCCAGCCAGTTCTCGCGGGTGAGGTGCAGCAGGTCGCCGCGCTCGCCGCGGTGGCCGGTGACGCGCAGGCCGCGCTTGAGGTTCGCGCCCGCCTCGGCCATCAGCTCGGCGAACGGCGGCGAGCCCAGCTCCTGGTAGCCGTGGGTGGTGACGTGGTGCATGCCGACGGTGCCGCGCGGGGTGGGGCCGACGTGGGCGAGTGCGACGGACAACCGGCCGGGCACCAGCGGGTGGTGCGGGACCGCACCGAGCACCTCGGCCCGCGGCGACGACGCGCTCCACAGCACCGGCAGCAGCTCCGGCTCGGGGGCGGCCTGCTCCGCCAGCACTCGCTCGGCCTCGGCGAACGCGGCCGCCCAGCCGTCCGGGCCCGGGCGGTCGAAGCTGTAGGTCTGCCGGATGCCGGGGAACATCAGCGCCACGAACCCGAGGTCCTCGGCGGAGGGCTCCCACTCGCTGTACACGGCGGCGACGTCCCCCGGCTGGACCTGGCGCTCGGCGCGCACCTGGGCCCACGCCTGCCGCAGGGCGTCGTCCGCCACGGTGGGGGCACTCGCGACGACCGGTTCGTCCAGGCCGTGGAGCTGGAAGGCGAAGAGGTTCTGCGTCACGTCCGTGTTCACGCCGCGCTCACCAGCCCCGCCAGCGCCGGGTGGGCGCGGCCGACGTCGATCGTGGTGACGGAGTACTCGGCGACACCGGCCCGCACGAACGGGTCCTCGGTGGTGATGGCCAGTGCCGCGGCCCGGTCGACGCCACGCGCGAGGATCGCGCCGCCCTCGCTCGCGGGCACCGTCTGCCCCGACGCGATGAACGTGCCCGCGGCGTGGTGCCGCTCGAGGTACTCGACGTGGCCGGCGATGTGCGGCTCCACGTCCGCCTCGCTCCCCAGGTAGCGCAGGATCAGCAGATGCAGCATGCGCGACATCCAACCGCGCATGGGAAAGTGCGGGTGGCCCGCCCCCTCGCCGGGCCACCCGCACACGCACGCCGCGACCGCCGGTCCCCCGGTGCTCGCCGTACCCCCAGTCCCAGCGAGTCCCTCCGGACATCCGTGGCGTGATGTCCCAAGACTGCCGGTTCCGCGAGGCACGGGGCAGCGTGAAGACCCCCAAGTAGTGGTAGGTAGATCTACTCAGGAACCGCGTGCGCGCAGGGGTGTGACCCGCATCGCGCGGGTGCGTGACGCGGGTTCGGGCAAAAAGATTTCAGCGCTGCGACTTGGGCGCCGACTTCGCCTTCGACGTGGCCTTGCGCGCCCGGCCCTTCGCCTCCGCGGCCTTCTTCGCGGCCGCCTTGGCCTTCGCGACGCCCTGGTCGGCGTCGGTGCGGTCCTGCGCGCTGCTCTGCAACGCCTGCAGCAGTTCGGTGACGGCCTCGTCCTGGATCGCGGCGGTCGGGCGGACCACCTCGCGGCCCTCGACCTTCGCGTCGACCAGGTCCTGCAGCGCGGCCGCGTAGCCGTCGGCGAAGGCGGACGGCTCGAAGTCGCCGGAGAGGTTCTCGATGAGGTTCGCCGCGGCCCGCAGCTCGGGCATGCGCACGTCGATGTCCTCGTGCAGGAACGGGAAGTCGGGACGGCGGACCTCGTTCGGCCAGTGCATCGTGTCGAGCACGATCAGCTGGTCGCGCACCCGCAGCGCGCCCAGGGTCTCCCGCTGCCGGATCGCGACCTTCACCAGCGCGACGCGGCCCGCGGTGAGCAGCGCCTCGGCCAGCAGCACGTACGGCTTCGTGGCCGGGACCTCGGGCTCCAGGTAGTAGCTCTTGATGAAGTAGACCGGGTCGATCTGCGACGGCGGGACGAACCCGCACACCTGGATCGAGTGAGCGCTTTCCGGCGCCAGTGACGCCAGTTCCGCCTCGGACAGGACGACGACGTCGCCGCCGGGCAGGGCGTAGCCGCGGCCGACCTCCTCCGCCGGGATCTCCGCGCCGTCGACCTCGCAGACCCGTTTGAACCGCAGCCGCCCGCCGTCGGTCAGGTGCAGCTGGTGCAGACCGCTGCCGGGCTCCTCGGTGGCGCTGTACGCCTTCACCAGGATGGCGAAGCTGCCGACCCCGATCGTGCCCTTCCAGACTGTCCGCATCCCACCGACGTTAGCGACGCGGGAACGACGTTCAACAGCTACAAACGGGTGCTCTCACCAGCGTTCGCGGCGATGAACGCGGCCAGCGGCTCGCTCTCGCCGAGCGCGTCGGCCGAATAGCCGAACGCGGCGCCTGCTGCCTGGAGTATCTCCACGAGCGCGGCCATTTCGGCCGACGGCATCGCGGCCAGCGCGCCGAACCGCGCTTCGCCGAGCCGCTCGGCGAGCCCGGTGAGCGCGCCGGACAGGTGGCGCTGCCCGGCGACGAGGTGTTTGAGGACGGCGACGATCTCCCCGAGATCGGTTTCCGGCGCCCGGTCCAGCTCCGCGGCGCAGGCCTCCAGGTGCGCGGCGGCGACCGTGAGCGGCAGGATCGTCGACTCTGGCACGAGCGACATCCTGCCACCCCCGATCAAGAAAACCGTGGCGACACCCCGGAGCGGATCACGACGCCGCGGCGAGCACCGCCTGCTCGACCCGCTGCCGCCACGCCGGGTCCAGCTTCCCGTCGCGCGGGGAGACGGCGAAGGAGTCCACGACGGCCGCGCCGAGCGTGGCGACCTTGGCCCACTTCACCTCCGCGCCGCAGGACTGCAGCGCGCCGGCGACCCGGTGCAGCAGGCCGATCCGGTCGGTGGCCCGCAGTTCCAGCACGACCGTGTTCGGGCCGCTGGTCTCGTCGTCGAACCACAGCACCTTCGGCCTGGCCGACACCCGGGTCGGCTGGTAGTCCCGTTCCTTCGCCGCGAGCTTCGCCTCCAGCGCGAGCCCGCCGGCGACCGCCCGTGCGAACTGCTCGCGCAGCAGCGCCGGATCGGGCAGCGAGCCGAACTTCGGGGACGCGGTGAAGATCCCGGCCCGTCCGCCGTCGTGGCCGCGCAGGACCGCGGTGTGCACCTCCAGCGAGTGCAGCGCGAGCACCCCGGCCGCGGGGGCCAGCAGGTCGGTGCGCGCGGGCGCGGCGACCACCACCGTGGCCATCTTGCCGTCGTGCGTGATCAGCACTTCGCTGCGGCCGGACGCCACCGCCGCGGCGACCAGCTCGCGCCGCCGCGCGTCGAGCGGCTCCGGCGGGCTGAACCCCTTGCCCTGCACGACCTGGCGGCACCGGTTGACCAGGTTGGCGACCAGCCCGGCCTTCCAGTCGGTCCACATGCCGGGCCCGGTGGCCAGCGAATCGGCCTGGGTCAGCGCGTGCAGCAGTTCCAGCAGGACCACGTCGTTGTCGACGGTCTTGGCCACCCGCGCGACGGTGCTCGGCTCCTCGATGTCGCGGCGGGTCGCGGTGTGCACCAGCAGCAGGTGGTGCCGCACCGCGGCGGAGACGAGCGCGGCGTCGGAGTCGGGCAGCCCGATGCGGCGGGCGACCTGCATCGAGATCGCGGCGCCCAGCTCGGAGTGGTCGGCCTCGCGGCCCTTGCCGATGTCGTGCAGGAGCGCGGCCAGCAGCAGCAGGTCCGGCCGGGACACCGTGGTGGTGAGCTTCGCGGCCTCGACCGCGGTCTGCACGAGGTGCCGGTCGACGGTCCACTCGTGCACCGGCTCGCGCGGCGGCAGGTCGCGCACCGCGCCCCACTCCGGGAACAAGCGTGCCCACAGGCCGGTGCGGTCCAGCGCCTCGACCGCGTCGATCAGGCCCTCGCCCGCGCCGAGGAGTTCGGTGAGCGAGTCCCGCGCGTCGGGCGGCCACGGCGTGCGCAGTTCCGGCGCCGAATCGGCGAGCGTGCGCAGGGTGCCGTGGGAAATCGGGGTGCGGGTGCGGGCGGAGGCGGCCGCGACGCGCAGCAGCAGCGCGGGGTCCTTGGCCGGGACGGCATCCCTGGCCAGCGCCACCTCGTTGCCGTGCAGCACCACGCCGTCGTCCAGCGGCGTGCGGCTGGGCCGGCGCGAGAACCGCCCGCGCGG
Organism: Amycolatopsis sp. NPDC006125; assembly: GCF_040614195.1. NCBI lineage: Bacteria > Bacillati > Actinomycetota > Actinomycetes > Pseudonocardiales > Pseudonocardiaceae > Amycolatopsis > Amycolatopsis sp. NPDC006125. The sequence goes on along the minus strand of NZ_JBEXTZ010000015.1, from coordinate 86,503 downwards.
CACCTCGGCCGTGGCGCGCAACGCGACGTCGACCGCGTACCCGACCGCGCGCCCGGCGCCGGAGAGCTTGCGCGCCAGCGTGAACCGGTCGCCGAACCCGAGTTCGGCGGCTACCAGCTCGGCGTCCACACCGGACAGCACGTCCCGGTCGCGCCGCAGTTCGCGCCGCATCTCGGTGCGCACGTCCAGCAGCAGTTCCCTGGCCTGGCGCAGTTCCTCGCCCGGCCGGTCGGTGAGCTGGGCGACGGCGAGCGCCTCCAGCACCCCGAGGTCACGCAGGCCGCCCCGGCCGTACTTGAGGTCGGGCTCGGCGGACTGGGCGATCTCCCCGCTGCGCTGCCAGCGCTTGCGGGTCGACTCGGCCAGCTCCGGCAGGCGTTTGCGCGCGGTGCGGCGCCACTGGTCGCGCGCCGCCGTGGCGAGCCTGCCGGTCAGCTCGGCGTCCCCGGCGATGTGCCGGGCGTCGAGCAGTCCCATCGCGGTCCGCAGGTCCTCGGAGGCGACCTGGAGGGCCTCCCCCGGCGTGCGGACCGAGTGGTCGAGGCCGATGCGCGCGTCCCACAGCGGGTACCACAGCGCGTCGGCGATTTCGGCGATCCCCGGGTGCTGGTTGTGGACGAGGACGAGGTCCAGGTCCGAGAACGGCACGAGTTCGCGGCGGCCGAGGCCGCCGACGGCGACCAGCGCGACACCGGGTTCGGCGGTGTCCACGCCGGCCGCCGCGGCGGCCTTGCTGAGCCAGAACTCGTACAGGTCCACCAGCGCGGCGCGCAGTGCCGAGGCACCGAGCCTGCCGTGCCGGCCTTCCAGCAACCGGTTCGCCGCCTTGGCGAGTTCCCCCCCGACGACCATCCGGTGCTTCCCTAGAGCGCGTCCGTGCCGCGCTCGCCGGTACGGACGCGGACGACGGTCTCGACCGGGGTGACCCAGACCTTGCCGTCGCCGATCTTGCCGGTGTGGGCGGCGTTGACGATGGCCTCGATGACCTTCTCGACGTTCGCGTCGTCGGTGAGCACCTCGACCCGCAGCTTGGCCACGAAGTCGACGGCGTACTCGGCGCCGCGGTAGACCTCGGTGTGGCCCTTCTGCCTGCCGTAGCCCTGCACCTCGCTGACGGTCATGCCGAGCGTGCCCAGCTGCTCCAGCGCGGCGCGGATGTCGTCCAGCGTGAACGGCTTGACGATGGCGGTGATCAGCTTCATGCCTTGCTTCCTTCCAGGGCCGCCCCGTCCTTCGACGGCAGCGGAGCGGGGGACGATCCACTGTGGCCGCCGATGCTGCCGCCCACGAAGTCGTACGCGCTCTCCGCGTGCTGCGCCTCGTCGATGCCGCTGACCTCGTCCTCCTTGCTGACCCGGAAACCACCGGCGACCTTGATGATCCCGCCGATGATGAAGGTCAGGACGAACGAGTACACCAGCACGACCCCGGCCGCGGCGGCCTGCTTGCCCAGCTGCGTGAACCCGCCGCCGTAGAAGAGGCCGTCGGCGCCCAGCGAGTTGACGCTGGTGGTGCCGAAGAAGCCGATCAGCAGCGTGCCGACGAGACCACCGACGAGGTGCACGCCGACCACGTCGAGCGAGTCGTCAAAGCCCAGCTTGTACTTGAGACTGACGGCCAGCGCGCAGACGGCGCCCGCGATGACACCGATCGCGATCGAACCGAGCGGCGTGACGAAACCGGCGGCCGGGGTGATGGCGACCAGACCGGCGATCGCGCCGGACGCGGCGCCGAGCGTGGTCGGCTTGCCGAACCGCAGCTGCTCCACGATCAGCCAGCCGAGGACGGCGGCCGCGGTGGCGACGGTCGTGTTGGTGAAGGCGACGCCGGCGAGGTCACCGGCGCTCAGCGCGGAACCCGCGTTGAAGCCGTACCAGCCGAACCACAGCAGGCCGGCGCCGAGCAGGACGAACGGCACGTTGTGCGGGCGGCCGGTGTCGCGCGGCCAGCCGCGGCGCTTGCCGAGCACCAGCGCCAGCGCCAGGCCCGCCGCACCGGCGTTGATGTGGACCGCGGTGCCACCGGCGAAGTCCAGTGCCTTGAGCTCGTTGGCGATCCAGCCGCCGACCGCGTCCGCGCTCATGAAGCCGTCGAACGCGAACACCCAGTGCGCCACCGGGAAGTAGACGATCGTCACCCACACCACGACGAACAGCGCCCAGCCCCAGAACTTGGCGCGGTCGGCGATGGCACCGGAGATCAGCGCCGGGGTGATGATGGCGAACATCAGCTGGAACATGGCGAACACGAGCATCGGGATGCCGTCGCCGCCCGGCCACGGGATCTCCGGCGTCGTGTCGGTCGCCGCGGTGGCGAAGCCGACCAGCTGACCCCAGGTGTCCGCCATGCCCGCGTGGCTGAAGTTGCCCAGCAGCCCGCTGAACGCGTCGTCGCCGAACGCCATCGTGAACCCGTAGAGGGTCCACAGCACGGCGACGATCGCCAGGCAGATGAAGTTCATCATGAGCATGTTCAGGACGCTCTTCACGCGGACCATGCCGCCGTAGAAGAACGCCAACCCTGGTGTCATGAGCATGACCAGCGCGGCGCTGGCCAACACCCATGCGGTGTCTCCTGCGTTCAGCACATCGTCCTCCCGTACACGAGATATTGACGGGGAGTTTTCGATTCCCGTGTTTCACGACGGCACTTCGCACGTTTCCCGCGGGTGAACTGTGCCGCCGCTCTTGTTACGAGCACGTTTCGCGCCACCAGGGCTGATATGTCCGGTCACGAAACGTCGGCGTCGAATACCGCCCGTCACCGGTGACGTTGGGTGAGCCCGCCGGTGTGATGAGATGTGGGCATGACCAGGCCCGCCACGCTGCCCGGCGCCGTCGTCGCGGCGTTGCGGTGCCCGTTGTGCGCGTCCGCGTTCGACCTCGACGGGCGGTCGCTGCGGTGCCCGTCGCGGCACTCGTTCGACCTGGCGAAACAGGGGTACGTGAACCTGCTGCACGCCGGCATCCCGGCGGGCACGGCCGACACCGCGGAGATGGTCGCCGCGCGGGTGGCGTTCCTCGGCGCTGGGCACTACGACGGGTTGCGGGACCTGTTGGCGCAGGTGGCGTCGGGTGCCGTCGGTGACGGCCTGGTGGTCGACGCGGGCGCCGGCACGGGCTACTACCTCGCCGGCGTGCTCGACCGGCTGCCGGACGCGGCGGGGCTCGCGCTGGACGTCTCGGCGGTCGCCCTCCGCCGCGCCGCGAAGGCGCACGCGCGGCTGGGGGCGGCGGTGTGGAACCTGTGGGAGCCGTGGCCGGTCGCGGCGGAGACGGCCGCGGTGGTGCTGAACGTGTTCGCGCCACGCAACGCCGCCGAGTTCCGGCGGGTGCTGCGGCCGGGCGGGACTTTGCTCGTCGTGTCGCCCGAACGGGGGCACCTGGCCGAACTCGCCGCGGTGGCGCCGGTTCTCGAGGTGGATTCGCGGAAGGAAGAACGTCTCGACGCCGCGTTGTCGGAGCATTTCGAACTGGTGTCCCGGCGGTCGCTGCGGGACCGGGTGACGCTGGAACCGGACGACGTCCGCAACGCCGTGCGGATGGGGCCGACCGGGCACCACCCGGACCGCCTGGCCGCGCTCGACGGCGTGGCCGGACCGGCGGCGGTGACGCTCGCGTTTTCGTTGTCGGAGTACCGGAGGACCGCATGACAGCCGTGCCGGCGACCGCGATCACCGACCGCGACTGGCTGTCCGCGCAGCTGCGGCTGGCCGCCGGGCTGTACGGCGACGCCGGGCCGGTCGTGCTGGGGACGATCTGGTGGTACTCGGTGTCGGCGGTGCTGGTGACGCCCGCGCTGGACCCGCTGGTGGCGACCGGGCGCGCGATGGACCCCGCGCTGGAGGCGGTGACGCTGGACGTGGTGCCCGACGGCCGGGTGCTGGACGCCCGCTCGTCGCGGCCGCTGGGGTCCGATGTGGACGAAATCGGCAAGGCGCTGGCCGGGTCGCTGGACGCCGGGATCGCCGCCGTGGCCGAGGTGAGCGGCGCCGGAACCCGGGCGTTGTGCGCGATCGCGACCGACTCGATCGCGAACGTCCTGTTGTGGGCCGGGAAGGCGGCCGGGGACGTCGCGCGCGGGGTGTCGCTGGCCGGCGCGGTGGTCGCCGCCGTGGGCGACCACCTGCCCCGGCCGAGGTTCGTGGAGGTCGGCGGAACCCCGGTGGTGCGGCGGGCGTCGTGCTGCCTGATCTACCGGACCGGCGGGGCGCCCAAGTGCGTCAGCTGCCCGCGCCAGACGCCTTCGGAGCGGGAGCAGCGGTTGCGGATGACGTTCGGCTGAGGGATCAGCGCACCGCACGGGGCTCGCGGGCGCCGGCCGGGAGCAGCAGGCCCACAGACAGCGCGACGACGAACAGACCGAGCCCGACGAGCAGTCCGGTCTGGGTCACCGAAGCGAACCCGTGTCCGGCCCAGCCGCCCGAAGAACGCTGTGCCGATCGTCCCGGGCCCGGCCGACAGCCCCAACTGGACGGCGGTGTTGACGACCCCGGACGCGGCGCCCCCGTCCGCCTCGCCCGCGCCGGACAGCGTGGCGACCATGAGCTGTCCGCGGTGGCGTCCCACTTCGCGGAGCAACTCGCACGGCTCTTCGGGACGAAGGGCTGACTCCAGCTGGACGGGAGCAGCGGTTGCGGCTCACGTTCGGCTGAGGAACTCGTCCAGCAGCTTGTTGACGGTGTCCGGCACCTCGGCGGCGACGAGGTGGGCCGCGTCCTCGATGACGACCAGTTCGGCGCCCGGGATGGCGGCGGCCATCTCCTCGACCTCGCCGGGCGGGAAGGTCGCGTCCTCGCGGCCGCCGATGACCAGCACGGGCGTGCTGATCGAGGCGAGCAGCCCGCGCTGGTCCGGCCGCCGGGACACGACGCTGGTCACCGCGTGCCTCACGGACCGCGGATCGTTGCGGCGGGCCAGGTCGAGGACGCGGGCGACGACCTCCGGCCGGGTGCGCAGCGAGGTCGGCCCGAGGAACGCCTTGACCACCGACCGGGTCAGCGGCGGGCGGATGCCGCCCAGGAGCCGCACCGCCGCCACGAGCACCGCGTACTCGGCCTTCTGACGGGCCGGCGCGGCGGAGGCGGTGCCGTTCATCAACGTGCTGGTGAGCACCCGGTCCGGGTGGCGCGCGGCGAAGGTGGCGCCGACCATGGCGCCCCACGAGTTGCCGACGAAGTGCGCCCGCTCGAACCCGAGCGCGTCCAGGACCTCGCAGACGACCCCCGCGCACTCGTCCAGGGTGAAGGTCCTGGTGAGCGGGCTGCTGGCGCCGTGCCCGGGTGGATCGAGGGCGACGGTGGTGTACCGCTGCGCGAAGTGGCGGGCCTGCGCCTGCCAGAGCGTGTGGTCCATCAGGAGGCTGGGCCACATCACGATCGGTTCACCGGAGCCGCGGACGGCGACCCGGAGTGTGCCGAGAGCGGTGGGGACGTCCCGATCCTCGTTGATCATGAACTCACCGTACGTGGCGCGCTCGTGGTCCACCGCGCGGGAACGGTCGCCCGACCGCCGCACCGGGAGGTAGCGTCGGCCGGGTGAGTGAGCGCAGCTGGGGCTTCCGCACCCGCGCCCTGCACGCCGGCGGGTCTCCCGATCCGGTGACCGGGGCGCGGGCGGTGCCGATCTACCAGACCACGAGTTTCGTCTTCGAGGACGCGGCCGACGCGGCGAACCTGTTCGCGTTGCAGAAGTACGGCAACATCTACAGCCGGATCGGCAACCCGACCGTGGCGGCCTTCGAGGAGCGCCTGGCCAGCCTGGAGGGCGGCATCGGCGGCGTCGCGACCAGCAGCGGGCAGGCCGCGGAGTTCCTCACGTTCGCGGCGCTGACCGAGGCGGGCGACCACGTCGTGTCGGCGAGCGGGCTCTACGGCGGCACCGTCACGCAGCTGGACGGGACGCTGCGCCGCTTCGGCGTGGACACGACGTTCGTGGCCGGTGACAGCCTCGACGACTACGCCGCCGCGATCACCGACTGCACCCGGCTGATCTTCACCGAGGTCATCGGCAACCCGAGTGGCGGCATCGCGGATCTCGCCGGGCTCGCCGACCTCGCGCACAGTCACGACATCCCGCTGGTGGTCGACGCGACGCTGGCGACGCCGTACCTGTGCCGCCCGATCGAGCACGGCGCGGACATCGTGCTGCACTCGGCGACGAAGTTCCTCGGCGGGCACGGCACCACGCTCGGCGGGATCGTCGTCGAATCGGGCACGTTCGACTGGGGCAACGGGAAGTTCCCGCGCATGACCGAGGTCGTGCCCAGCTACGGCGGCCTCAAGTACTGGGAGAACTTCGGCGAGTACGCGTTCTGCACCCGGCTGCGCGCCGAGCAGCTGCGGGACATCGGCGCGGTGCTGTCGCCGCACTCGGCGTTCCTGCTGCTCCAGGGCGTCGAGACGCTGCCGCAGCGGATGGACGCGCACCTGGCCAACGCCAAGGCGGTCGCGGAGTTCCTGGACGCCGACGACCGCGTGGCGTGGGTGAGCTACGCCGGGCTGCCCGGGCACAAGCACCACGAGCTGGCGAAGAAGTACCTGCCGCTCGGGCCGGGCGCGGTGTTCTCGTTCGGCGTCAAGGGCGGGCGCGCGGCGGGCGAGAAGTTCGTCGAGTCCGTCGAGCTGCTGTCGCACCTGGCGAACGTCGGCGACGCCCGCACGCTGGTCATCCACCCCGCCTCCACGACGCACCAGCAGCTCTCCGACGAGCAGCTGGAGGCGGGCGGCGTCGGCCCGGACCTGATCCGGCTGTCGGTCGGGCTGGAGGACGCCGAGGACATCCTGTGGGACATCGACCAGGCCCTCACCGCGGCGGTGAAGGCTGCATGAGCCTGGAGACGACCGTGCCCGCCGGAGCCGTCCGGTCGGAATCGCCCCTGTCCTGGTCCTCGCCGACGGCGCGGGAGCGGCTCGCGCTGCTGTCGCGGACGAAGTCGGTGACGATCGTGGGCGCGTCGGACAACCCGGCGCGGCCGAGCTACTTCGTCGCGACCTACCTGCTGTCCTCCAGCGAGTACGAGGTGCACTTCGTCAACCCGCGGCTGTCGACGCTGCTGGGCCGTCCGGTGTACCCGTCGCTGGCGGACGTGCCGGGTGAGCCGGACCTGGTCAGCGTGTTCCGCAAGCACTCCGACCTGCCCGAAGTGGCCGAGGAAGTGATCAAGGCGGGCGCGCGGACGCTGTGGCTGCAGCTCGGCCTGTGGCACGAGCCGGTGGCGCAGCGGGCGAGCGAGGCGGGCCTTGACGTGGTGATGAACCGGTGCGTGAAGATCGAGCACGCGCGCTTCGCGGGCGGGTTGCACCTGGCCGGTTTCAACACCGGGGTGATCTCCTCGCGGCGGCGGTTGAAGCCCTGATCCCCCGCCCACGGAAGCGATCCGGCGCAACTCACCCTCCACTGAGGCTCCTCCGGGAACGGCCGTTCGTGTCAGACTCATTGGTGTGGCGGGAAGTTCCCCGTGTGGAGGTGGGTGCTGGTGATGGCGAACGGTGTGCAGGTGACCTACGTCGGCGGCCCGACGCTGCTGCTGGAGGTGGGTGGCAAGCGGTTCCTGACCGACCCGACGTTCAGCCCGGCCGGCGTGCACGAGACGACGCCGGGGCGGCCGCTGACGAAGACCGAGGGCCCCGGCCTGTCCGCGGCGGAGGTCGGCCCGGTCGACGCGGTGCTGCTGTCGCACGACCAGCACGCGGACAACCTCGACCCGGACGGCCGCCGGTACGTCGAACAGGCCCTGCTGACGCTCACCACGCCGAGCGGCGCGCGCCGGCTGGGCGGCACCGCGCAGGGGCTCGCGCCGTGGCACCAGCTGCACATCGGGCCGGTCGCGGTGACCGCCGTGCCTGCCCAGCACGGGCCGAAGGGCAGCGAGGAGCTGACCGGTGAGGTCATCGGTTTCGTGCTGACCGGCCAGGACCTGCCGACGGTGTACGTCAGCGGGGACAACGCGTCGCTCGACGTGGTGCGGGACATCTCCCGCCGCCTGCGGCGCCTGGACCTGGCGGTGCTGTTCGCAGGCGCCGCGCGCACGTCCCTGTTCGACGGCGCCCCGCTGACCCTCACCAGCGAGGACGCCGCCGAGGCCGCCCACGCGCTGCGGGCGCGCAACATCGTGCCCGTGCACACCCGCGGGTGGGCACACTTCAGCGAGGGCCCCGACGAGGTGCGGAAGGCGTTCGCCGGGGCGGGGTTGAGCGACCGGCTGCACGTGCTGGAACCGGGCGAAAGCGCACATATCAGCTGATAAGTTCGGTTCCATGATCGAAACCGGCTTGCGTGACCGGACGGTTCTGGTCACCGGTGGCGCGGGCGGCATCGGCGCGGCGATCAGCCGCGCGTTCGCCGCCGAGGGGGCGCGGGTCGCGGTGCACTACCTGGCGGAGGACCCGGCGCCGCCGGAGGGCGGCGAGTGGGCGCACGTCACGCCCGCGGTGGAGGCAGCGGTTTCGCTGGCGCGGGACCTGGGTGGGGTTGCGGTCGCGGCGGACCTGGCGGATCCGGAGGGCCCGCGCCGCCTGGTGGCCGAGGTGGCGGAGCGGCTCGGCCCGGTGGACGTGCTGGTCAACAACGCGGCGCACTGCGAGACGCCGGACACGATCGACGCGCTGTCGGCGGCGTCGCTGGAGCGGCATTACCGGGTCAACGCGGTGGCGCCCGCGTTGCTGATCGCCGAGGTGGCGCGACGGCGGGGCGCGGAGCCGCCGTGCGTGGTGAACGTCTCGACCGACAGCGCCAGGGCTTTCCCGGGGCAGATCGGATACGGGACCTCGAAAGCAGCGCTGGAGGCGCTGACGCGCGCGAGCGCGCTGGACCTGGGCGGGCAGGGGATCCGGGTGAACGCGGTCGCGCCGGGACCGGTGCAGACAGGCTGGATGAGCGCCGCGCTCGAGGAGGAAGTGCGCGGCCTGGTGCCGCTCGGCCGGGTCGGCGAGCCGGAGGACATCGCCGACGCCGTGGTGTTCCTCGCTTCGCGGCAGGCGCGCTGGATCACCGGCCAGGTGCTCCAGGTGGCAGGCGGACACGCGCTCTGACACGTCCCGGACGAGCCGCGCGCCGTCAGCCCGCGCTGTCGGTGAACCGCCGTTCGAAGTCCGCCCGGCCCCGCTCCGCCGTCAGCGCGCCCCACAGGCGAAGTCGCGCCATGCCGCCGTCCGGGTAGATGTCCAGCCGCACCTCGCTCAACTCACGCGGCTCCGGGACCAGGAACCGGTGCCGCGCGCCATCAGCCGCTGCTCTCGGCGAACCGCCGCTCGAACTCCGCCCAGCCCCGCTCCGTCAGCGCGCCCCACAGGCGCAACCTGACCATGCCGCCGTCCGGGTAGATGTCCAGCCGCACCTCGCTCAGCTCGCGCGGCTCCGGGACCAGGAACCGGTGCCGCGCGCCGTCAGCCGCTGCTCTCGGTGAACCGCCCTTCGAACTCCGCCCAGCCCCGCTCCGTCAGCGCGCCCCACAGGCGCAGTCGCGCCATGCCGCCGTCCGGGTAGATGTCCAGCCGCACCTCGCTCAGCTCGCGCGGCTCCGGGACCAGGAACCGGTGCCGCGCGCCGTCAGCCGCTGCTCTCGGTGAACCGCCCTTCGAACTCCGCCCGGCCACGCTCCGTCAGCGCGCCCCACAGGCGCAGTCGCGCCATGCCGCCGTCCGGGTAGATGTCCAGCCGCACCTCGTTCAGCTCGCGTGGCTCCGGGACCAGGAACCGGTGCCGGGTGTCCGGCTGGAGCCGGGTCCTGGGCAGCACCTCGAACCACGAACCGTCCAAGCGTCCGCTCAACGACGCCCAGCCCGGCGCGTTGCCCTTGAAGTGCGTCGTGTCCAGCTCGGCCAGCCGCGGCACGCCCGCGCCGGCCAGCGCCACCGAGACCCAGTCGTTGCCGTCGTCGCGGCGGCGGGCCGTCTCCCAGCCCTCCCCCATCACCGCGGCGAAACCGGGCGAGATCAGGTTCGACGGCGACGAGTAGAACATGTTCGAGCAGCCCGCCACCCGCGCGCCGTTCTCCAGCGCCGCCAGGTCGAGGGCCGCCGGGTCGACCAGCCGCGGGTCCGCCACCGGCGCGCCGTGCACCCGGAACCGCGCCACCCCGCCGTCCGGGTGGATCGACAGCCGCACGTGCGTCCAGCGCCGCGACGACGACACCGCGAAAAAGTTCTCCGAGTCCCCCGCGAGCGGCGACTTCGGCACCAGCGGCGTCCACTCCAGTTCGGCCAGCTCCGCCGGGCTCGGGTACCCGTCGACGGCGACCGCCTCCACCGACGCGAACGGCGGGTAGTTGCCGGTGAAGAATGCGGTGTCCACGACCACCCCGGTCACCACGCCGGGCAGCCCGAGCCGCACGATCGCCTGGTCCACGCCCGGCTCCCGGCGCCGCCGCGTCTCCCACCCGTCGTAGATCTGCCCCTTGTGCCCGAAGTTCCACGGCCGGAACTCCGCCGGCCCGGGCTTGATCAGGTTCTCCCGCTCGGCGAAGGCCTCGTCGTTGGCCCACACCACGCTGCCGCCGACCCGGCGCGACGCCAGGTCCGGCTCATGAGTCCACTCCGGACGCTCGGTCAACACTGCCCTCGATTCAGCAACTCGCCCCGCGGACTGTCCCCGGTGACTTCCTGGCCCCGCAACCACGTCTGCCGCACGACCCCGCGCAGCCGGCTGCCGTCGTAGGCGCTCACCGGGTTCCGGTGGCGCAGCTTCGCGACGTCCACGACGAACTCCTCGTCCGGCGCGAACACGCAGAAGTCGGCGTCGTAGCCGACGGCGATCCGGCCCTTGCGCGTCATCCCCGCCAGTTCCGCCGGCCGCGTCGCCATCCAGCGCACCACGTCCGCCAGCGTGTGCCCGCGCCGCGCCGCCCCGCTCCACACCGCGGGCAGCCCGACCTGCAGCCCGGCGATCCCGCCCCAGGCCTCGCCGAAGTCGCCGCTGTCGAACCGCTTCAGCTCCGGCGTGCACGGCGAGTGGTCGCTCACCACGCAGTCGATCACGCCGTCGGCCAGCCCCTGCCACAGCCGCTCGCGGTTGCCTGCCTCGCGGATCGGCGGGCAGCACTTGAACTGCGTCGCGCCGTCGCGGATCTCCTCCGCGGTGAAGCTCAGGTAGTGCGGGCACGTCTCGACCGTCAGCGCGACCCCTTCGGCGCGGGCCGCCGCGATCATCGGCAGGGCGTCCGAAGAGGACAGGTGCAGGATGTGCGCCCGCGCCCCGGTGCGCCGCGCGAGCTCGATGACCCGCGCGATCGCCCGGTTCTCCGCCTCGGGTGGCCGCGACGCCAGGAACCCCTGGTAGTGCGGGCCGTGCGGTCGCGGCGACGCGTCGATGGTCGGGGCGTCCTCGGCGTGCACGATCATCAGCGCGCCGAGCCCGGCGAGGATCCGCAGGTCGGCCTCCAGTTCGGCGTCGTCGAGCGGCGGGAACTCGTCGACACCCGAGTGCAGCAGGAAGCACTTGAACCCGAACACCCCGGCCTCGTGCAAGGCGGGCAAGTGCGCGCCGTTGCCGGGGATCGCGCCGCCCCAGAACCCGACGTCGACGTGGACCCGCCCGGACGCGGTCTTCCGCTTGACCGCCAGCGCGTCCGGGTCGACCGTCGGCGGCAGGCTGTTCAGTGGCATGTCCACGATCGTGGTGACCCCGCCCGCCGCGGCCGCGCGGGTGGCCGTCTCGAAGCCCTCCCACTCGGTGCGGCCGGGGTCGTTGACGTGCACGTGGGTGTCGACGAGACCGGGCATCAGGACGACGTCCTCCCCCAGCTCGACGACCCGGTCACCGGACAGCGCGCGGCCGGGTTCGACGGCGGTGATCCGTCCTCTGTCGACACCGACCGAGTACGGCCCGTCGCCCGCGGCCGTGATCGCGCGCCGCGCCCGGAAGACCAGTTCCACCCGGCACTCCTTTCGTCCGCTTCCAGTTCCCCCGCCCGTACGGTTACCGTGCGGACGTGGAACTGCAAGCCGAGTTCACCACCGAACCGTTCCGCGGCGAGGGCGAACCGCCCGAGCACGCCGTCCGCGCGCGCACCGCCGCCGAGGAGGCCGGGTTGTCCGTGGACTTCGGCCCGCTCGGCACCACCGCCCGCGGCGACGCGGACGCCCTGCTCGGCGCGCTCCCGGCCATCGCCAGGGCCGCGCTGGACGGCGGCGCGAACCGCCTGACCCTGCAGCTGTCCACGCCGACCGCCGCCAGCGAACCGGCCGGCGCGCCGCCCACCACGCTGGAGCGGCTGATCGCCGACGTCGAGCGGGAGCTCGGCACCCGGCTGACCGACCTGGACCGGCCCGGCAAGCAACGCGCCGTGCGCCTGCTGGAGGAGCGCGGCGCGTTCGCCATGCGCAGGGCCGCGCCCACCGTCGCCGAAGCACTCGGCGTCACCCGGTTCACGGTCTACAACTATCTCAACCGCGAGCCATGATTTCAACAAATTGTTGACGCTCGTCGAACACGACCGTAACGTCCATTTCCCAGAATCGGCAGCACCGTGATCCGGAGGAACACTTGACTGTCACGCTCGCCGAGTTCAACACCGCCGACGTCCGGGACCTGCTCACGGCGTGTCTGGACGTGCCCCGCTGGGTGGACGCGGTGCAGGCCGGACGGCCCTACCCCGACCTCGCCGCACTGACCGGCGCCGCCCGCCTCACCCTCACCAGGGACGAGACCCGGCGAGCCATCGCGGCGCACCCGCGGATCGGCGAAAAGCCCTCCGGCGGATGGTCCCGTGACGAGCAGTCCGGTGTGGACGATGCCGCAGCCGCGGAGTTCCGCGCCGCCAACGCCGAGTACGAGGAGCGGTTCGGGCACGTGTTCCTGGTCTGCGCGAGCGGCCGCAGCGGGCCGGAATTGCTGGCGAACCTGCGGGAGCGCATGCACAACGACCCGGACACCGAACTGGCGGTCGCCGGACGGGAACTGGTCGAGATCGCCGTGCTGCGACTGGGAAAGGCGGTGACGGCATGAGCCTGGTGACCACCCACGTCCTCGACACTTCCGCCGGACGCCCGGCCGCGGGCGTGGCCGTGCGACTGGAAACGAGCGACGGCACGGTGATCGCGCGCGGCCGCACCGACGACGACGGCCGCGTCCGCGACCTCGGCCCCGCGGAACTCGACCCCGGCGTCTACCGGCTGGTGTTCGACACCGGCGCCCACCTCGGCCCGGACGCGTTCTTCCCCGAGGTCACCGTGGCCTTCCGGATCACCGACGGCACACAGCACCACCACGTGCCGCTGCTGCTGAGCCCGTTCTCCTACTCCACCTACCGAGGGAGCTGACGATGGCGATCAAGCTGGGGCCGAACCAGTACGGCAAGGCCGAGGTCCGCCTCGTCACGGTGACCCGGGCCGGGGACGTGCACCACCTCAAGGACCTCACGGTCTCCACCGCGCTGCGCGGCGACCTCGCGAAGACCCACCTCACCGGCGACAACTCCGACGTGGTCGCCACCGACACGCAGAAGAACACCGTCTACGCGTTCGCCAAGGAAAGCCCGGTCGGTGAGATCGAGGACTTCGGGCTGCGGCTGGCCAGGCACTTCGTCGGCCGGTTCGGGCAGATCACCGGCGCGCGCGTCACGATCGACGAGCACGCCTGGGATCGCATCGCCGTCGGCGGCCGGCCGCACGACCACGCCTTCTCCCGGTCGAGCGAGGAAAAGCGGACCACCGTGGTGACGGTCGAGAACGACCGCGCCTGGGTGGTGTCCGGCCTGCGCGACCTGGTCGTGCTGAAGTCCACCGGCTCGGAGTTCCACGGTTTCCCGCGCGACGAGTACACGACGCTGGCCGAGACCGACGACCGCATCCTGGCCACCGCCGTCACCGCGCAGTGGCGGTACCGGGGCAGCGGCATCGACTGGCGCAAGAGCTTCGCGGAGATCCGGCGGATCCTGCTGGAGACGTTCGCGACGAAACACAGCCTTTCGCTGCAGCAGACCCTGTACGCGATGGGCGAGGCGGTTCTCGAAGCACGCGGCGAGGTGGCCGAGATCCGGCTGTCGATGCCGAACAAGCACCACTTCGTGGTGGACCTCAGCCCGTTCGGGCTCACCAACGACAACGAGGTCTTCCACGCCGCGGACCGTCCGTACGGCCTCATCGAAGGAACCGTCCTGCGCGACGACGCGGAGGACCCGGGCCCCGCCTGGCGGTAGCGCCGGGCGAGTTGGGAGAACCCGCGTGACCACGACCGCCACACCGGTGACGGACATCCACCCGGTCGACCGCAAACCCCCGGCGCTGCAACTGGTCGTCGGCGGCGTGCAGCACGTCGCCGCGATGTACGCCGGGGTCGTCGCCCCGCCGTTGATCATCGGCAGCGCCGTCGGCCTGTCCGGCGGGCAGCTGAGCCTGCTGATCAGCGCGAGCCTGTTCACCGCGGGGCTGGCGACCCTGCTGCAGACCCTCGGCGTGTGGCGGTTCGGCGCCCGGTTGCCGCTGGTCAACGGCGTCACGTTCGCGAACGTGGCCCCGGTGATGGCGATCGTGCAGCAGCACGGGCCGCGGAACGCGCTCGGCGTCGTCTACGGCGCCACGCTCGTCGGCGCCGCGCTGATGGTGCTCGCCGCGCCGTTCTTCTCCCGGCTGACGCGGTTCTTCCCGCCGCTGGTGACCGGCACGGTCATCACGCTCATCGGGGTCTCGCTGCTGCCGGTGGCGGTCAACTGGATCTCCGGACAGCAGGACTCCGCCGAACCACACGGCATCCTGCTCGCCGCGATCACGCTGCTCGCGGTGCTGGCGTTCAACCGGTTCCTGCCCGGCTTCTGGAGCCGGATCGCGTTGCTGCTGGGTCTGGTGGTGGGCACGTTGATCGCGTGGCCGCTGGGCGAGGTCGACACGTCGACCTTCCGCGAGGCGCCGGCGTTCGGCGTGGCGAGCCCGTTCCACTTCGGCAGCCCCGCGTTCGACATCGCGGCCATCATCTCCATGGCGATCGTGATGATCGTGATCATGGCCGAGAGCACCGCGGACATGCTCGCGCTCGGCGAGGTCGTCGGCCGCCCGACCAGACAACGGACGCTCGCCGACGGCCTGCGCGCGGACGGCGTCGCGACGGCGGTGTCCACGGTGTTCGGCGGGTTCGCCTGCACCGCCTTCGCGCAGAACGTCGGGCTGGTCGCGCTGACCCGCGTGTTCAGCCGGTACGTGGTGGCCGCGTGCGGCGCGATCCTCGTGCTGCTGGGGCTGTTCCCGGTCGCCGGCGGCGTGGTCGCGCTGGTGCCGCAACCGGTGCTCGGCGGCGCCGGGCTGGTGCTGTTCGGCAGCGTCGCGGTCTCCGGCATCCGCACCCTGGCCACGGCCGCGTTCGACCGCCCGGCGAACGTGACGATCGTGGCGGCCGCGCTGGGCGTCGGGATCATCCCGATCGCCGCGCCGGAGTTCTACGCGCACTTCCCGTCGGCCGTGCGGACCGTGCTGGACTCCGGGATCAGCGCAGGCTGCGTGGTCGCCGTGGTGCTCAACCTCATTTTCGGGACCCGACGGGAACGAACTCCCGCAACAGGTTCGTGAGCAGTTCCGGCTGGTCCTGCGGCACGAGCGTGTAGCTGTCCGGCACCTCGACCAGCCGCGCGTCCGGGAACAGCGCCGCCAGCCGCGGCCCGTGCTCGCGGGGCATGAGCTTGTCCTCCTTCGCCCACACCACGAGCACGGGCCCGGTGAACTCGCCCAGCCTGCGGGACCACTCCAGCAGCGTCTCCTTCGGCGGCGTGTGCAGGCCGTACTTCAGCATGTCCCGCATGATCGCCGGGTTCTCGCGGGCCGGGCCGAACCAGCTGTTCATGACCTCCGCGGGCACCGGCGTCTTGCTCATCCACCCCCACGAACCCGGCGCGCGCTGGACGAACCGGAACTTCAGCAGGTGCAGCATGGCTTTCAGGCCGCCGGGGATCCGCGCGACGCGGACGAGCATGCGCCCGGACAGGCCGGGCGGGAAGTTGTCGAACGCCTCGCACGCCACGAGTGCCAGCCTGCCGACCCGGTCGGCCAGCCCCTCGCTGATCAGGAACTGCGCGCCGCCCCAGTCGTTGAGGACCAGCGTCACGTCCCTCAGGTCGAGCGCCTCCAGGAACTCGGCCAGCAGCCGCACGTGACCGCGCAGCGACAGGTCGGCGTCCGGTTTCATCGGCTTCCGGTGTGAGCCCAGCGGCCAGTTCGGCAGCACGCACCGGTACTCCCCCAGGCCCGGCACGACCTTGCGCCACACGGTGTTGTCGATGGTCAGGCCGTGCAGGAAGACGATCACCGGCCCCCCACCGCCGGTGTCGTCGTACTCGATCGTCCCCGCGGACAGTTCGACCTCGGGCATCTCCGCCCCCTCGGATTTGATAGATCGCTCTAGCGGGAGAGTAGCTAGGATCGGTGACGTGGGCAACACCAAAGAACGGATCCTGGCCGCGAGCGCGGAGCTGTTCCGGCGCAACGGCTACACCGGGACGGGCCTGAAGCAGATCGTCGCCGAGGCGAGCGCGCCGTTCGGCTCGATCTACCACTTCTTCCCCGGCGGCAAGGAACAGCTGGCCGAGGAGGTGATCCGCAGCTCCGGCATGGCGTACGGGAAGCTGTTCGACCTGCTGATCGCGCCGGCGCCGGACCTGATCACCGGGCTGGAGCAGGCCTTCGCCGCCGCCGCGGTGACGCTGCGGGAGACCGACTACGCCGACGCCTGCCCGATCGCCACCGTGGCGCTGGAGGTGGCGAGCACGAACGAGACCTTGCGCCGGGCGACGGCGGAGGTGTTCGAGTCGTGGATCGCCACCGGGACGGGTGTTTTCACGCGTTTCGGCCTGAGCGAGGACGAGGCCCGGCGACTGACGATCGCGGTGATCAGCGCGCTGGAAGGGGCCTTCGTGCTCAGCCGCTCCTTGCGGGACGTGGAGCCGCTGGCCATCGCCGGGGAGGCCGCCGTGGCGACCGCTCGTGAAATGCTCACCGGGCGGGCCCGCGGGTAGTGTCGGCTTCATGAGTTCTGCCATCGATCTGCACGGCCAGCCGCACGTCGACCGCTACCTGGAGACCGACGGCGAGGACGGCTACCACTGGCGCAACGGGACGACGATCCTGATCCTGTTCACGAAGGGCCGCAAGTCCGGGCAGGAGCGCCGGCACGCCCTGATCTTCCGCGAGCACGAGGGCGCGTACCTGGTGGTGGCGTCCAAGGGCGGCACCGACGCGCCGCCGGCGTGGTTCGTCAACCTGCAGGCCGACCCGAACGTCGAGGTCCAGATCAAGGGCGAGCGCTTCAAGGCGGTCGCGAGGGTCGCCACGCCCGACGAGAAGCCCGCGATGTGGGCGAAGATGGCCGAGGTGTGGCCGGACTACGACGAGTACCAGAAGAAGACCTCGCGGGAGATCCCCGTGGTGGTGCTGGAACGCGCTTGATTCCTGGCCGGGTTCCGGCGCCGCTGATGGTGTGCGCCGGAACCCGCGGGCAGCCACGTGATGTGCCCGGCGCCCACGAACGCCTCAGCTGACGATGTGCTCCGGGCGCACCGGGACCCGCGGCAGGTCCTTGCCCGTCGCGGCTCGGATGGCGGCCACGATCGCCGGGGTGGAGGAGATCGTCGGGGGTTCGCCGACTCCGCGCAGGCCGTAGGGGGCGTTCGGGTCGGCCCGTTCCAGCACGTCGATGTCCATCGGCGGCATGTCGAGCACCGTCGGGATCAGGTAGTCCGTGAACGACGGGTTGCGGATCTTCCCGTCCCGCGTCTGGATCTCCTCCATCACCGCCAAACCGAGCCCCTGCGCCGAACCGCCCTGGATCTGACCCAGCACGGCCTGCGGGTTGAGCGCCCGCCCGACGTCCTGCGCGCAGTCCAGCGCGACCACCTTCACCAGCCCCAGCTCGGTGTCCACGTCCACCACCGCCCGGTGCGCGGCGAACCCGTACTGCACGTGCGCGTTGCCCGCCCCGGTCTCCGGGTCGAGCACCTCGGTCGGCCGGTGCCGCCACTCCACCGTCTCGTCGTAGACGTCGTCGCCGAGCGCGTCGGCCAGGTCCGCGACCACGCCGTCCCGGCCGGACACCAGCTTGCCGCCCACCAGCTCCAGGTCGGGCGAACCGATCCGCTTGGCCAGCGCCGTCCGCACCGCCACGCACGCGGCCCGCACCGCTCCCCCGGTCACGTACGTCTGCCGGGACGCCGACGTCGACCCGGCGTTGCCGATCGAGGTGTCCATCGGCAGGATCGTCACCTGCTCCACGCCCAGCTCGGTCCGCACGATCTGCTGCAGCACCGTGACCAGGCCCTGCCCGACCTCGCACGCCGCGGTCTGCACCGTCGCGGCCGCCTCGCCGCCGACCACCCGCAGCTGCACACGCGCGGTCGAGTAGTCGTCGAAGCCCTCGGAGAAGCAGATGTTCTTGATCCCGACGGCGTACCCGACGCCACGCACGACACCCTCGCCGTGGGTGGTGTTCGAGACGCCGCCGGGCAACGTCCGCAGGTCCCGCTCGCCGGACGGCGCGGGCGGCAGCGGTTTCGCGGCCACCCGCCGCAGCAGCTCGGCGACCGGAGCGGCCGAGTCCACGATCTGCCCGGTCGGCATGCGGGAGCCCTCGCTCATCGCGTTGCGGACCCGCACCTCGACCGGGTCCAGCCCGCACGCCTGCGCGAGTTTGTCCATTTGGGACTCATAGGCGAACGCCGCCTGCACCGCGCCGAAGCCGCGCATGGCCCCGCAGGGCGGGTTGTTCGTGTACGCGCCCCAGCAGTCGACTTGCACGTTGTCCACGTTGTACGGCCCCACGCCGAGGGTCGCGGCGTTGGCGACGACCGCGCCGGTGGACGACGCGTACGCGCCGCCGTCGAGGAACAGCCGCGCCTTGACGTAGACGAGCTTCCCGTCCCGGTCGGCGCCGTGCTCGTAGTACATCTTCGCCGGGTGCCGGTGCACGTGGCCGTAGAACGATTCCTCGCGGTTGTAGACCATCTTCACCGGCTTGCCTGTGTGCAGGGCGAGCAGGCACGCGTGGATCTGGATGGACAGGTCCTCGCGCCCGCCGAACGCGCCGCCGACCCCGCCGAGCGTGAGCCGCACCTTGTCCTCGGGCAACCCGAGCGCGGCGACGATCTGGCGCTGGTCGACGTGCAGCCACTGCGTCGCGACGTACAGGTCGACGCCGCCGTCCTCGGCCGGGACCGCGAGACCGGACTCCGGGCCGAGGAACGCCTGGTCCTGCATGCCCACCTCGTACACGCCGGACACCACCACGTCGGCGGCCGCGGACGGGTCGCCGCGGCGGATCGGCACGTGCCGCACGACGTTGCCGTTCGGGTGCACCTTCGGCCCGTCGCCGCGCACCGCGCGCTCGGCGTCGGTGACCGGTTCCAGCACCTCGTAGTCGACGCGGATTCGTTTCATCGCCCGCCGCGCCGTCTCCGGGTGGTCGGCCGCGACGAGCGCGACCGGTTCGCCCTGGTAGCGCACCACGTCGACGGCCAGCACCGGCTGGTCCGGGTGCTCCAGGCCGTACCGGTTCACACCCGGGACGTCCTCGTGGGTGAGCACTGCCTCGACACCGGGCACCTTCAGCGCCTCGGTGATGTCGATGCCGGTGATGCGCGCGGACGGGTGCGGGCTGCGCAGGGTCACGCCCCACACCATGTCCTCGTGCCACAGGTCCGAGGAGTACGCGAACTCGCCGCGCACCTTCACGATCCCGTCCGGACGGCGCGGGCTGGCGCCGATCCCGCCTGCCGTGCCGGTGCGCTCGACTGACGTGGTCATCGCAACCTCCTGCTCGCGGCCGCCAGCTCGCCCGCGATCGCGGTCTCGTCGTCCGTGCGCAGTTCGCCGTCGGCGACCACCGTCCGGCCGCCGACGAGCAGCAGCTTCAGCGGCGGGGTCGCGCCGAGCACGAGCGCCGCCAGCGGGTCCTCGATCCCGGCGTAGCGCAGGCCGTTCAGGTTCCACACCGCGAGGTCGGCAAGCTTGCCGGGCTCGATCGAGCCGAGCTCGCCGTCACGGCCGAGGCAGCGCGCGCCGCCCATGGTGCCCATCCACAGCGCCTCGCGGACGGTCAGCGCGGTCGGGCCGCCGCGTTGCCGCGCTTGCAGCAGCGCCTGGTGCAACTCCTCGCCGAGCCCGCCGGACTCGTTGGACGCGGCGCCGTCGACCCCGAGGCCGACCGGGGCGCCGGCGTCGAGCAGGTCCCGCACGGGCGCGATGCCGGTGCCGAGACGGCCGTTCGACGTCGGGCAGTGCGCCGAACCGGTGCGGGTGGCGCCCATGCGGCGGATCGCCGGGCCCTCGAGGTGCACGGTGTGCGCGAGCCACACGTCGTCGCCGAGCCAGCCCAGCTTGTCGGCGTACTCGGCGGGCGTGCAGCCGTTCTCGGCGACGCACTGCTCTTCCTCGTCCAGCGTCTCGGCGAGGTGGGTGTGCAGCCGGACTCCCTTGCGCCGAGCCAGATCCGCGGCCTGGCGCATCAGCTCCTCGCTGACCGAGAACGGCGAGCACGGCCCGGCCGCGATGCGGATGCGTGCGTTCCGCGCCGGGTCGTGGTGGGCGTCGATCGCGGCTTCGGTGCCCAGCAACGCGGCTTCGGTGGTCTCCACCAGGTTGTCCGGCGGCAGGCCGCCGTCGGACTCGCCGCGGTCCATCGACCCGCGCACGAGGTGCATCCGCACGCCGATCCGGTTCGCCGCCGCGACGAGTGCCTCGATCTGGTCGCCGCTGTCGTGCGGGAAGACGTAGTGGTGGTCGGCGACCGTGGTGCAGCCGGTCATCGCCAGGTGCGCCAACCCGGCGGTCGCGGCGGCGTGCGTGATGCCGGCGTCCAGCCGCTTCCAGACCGGGTACAGGTGGATCAGCCACTCGAACAGCGTCGCGTCGGCCGCCAGCCCGCGGGTGGCCCACTGGTACAGGTGGTGGTGGGTGTTGACCAGGCCGGGCGTGACCAGGCAGCCGGCAGCGTCGATCCGCTCCCCCGGCACGGTCGCCGGGCCGGGGCCGACGGCGGTGATGGTGTCGCCGTCGATGACGACGTGCCCGCTGCGGTGCTCGGCGCCGTCGGCGTCGACCGTCGCGATGGCCGCGTTCTCCAGGATCAGGGTCATTTCGCCGCCGCCCGCACCGCGTCGAGGATCTTCTCGTAGCCCGTGCAGCGGCAGAGGTTCCCGGCGAGCGCCTCGCGGATCTCCTCGTCGCTCGGGTTCGGCACGCGGTTCAGCAGGTCGTGCGCGGCGACCACCAGACCGGGCGTGCAGAAGCCGCACTGCACGGCGCCCGCGTCCACAAAGGACTGCTGCACCGGATCGAGCCGGTCGCCGTCGGCCAGCCCTTCGACGGTGCGCACCTCACGTCCCTCGGCCTGCCCGGCGGCGACCAGGCACGCGCACACCGGCGTGCCGTCCAGGTAGACCGTGCAGGACCCGCATTCGCCCTGCTCACAGGCGTTCTTGGAGCCGGGCAGGCCGAGCCGCTCGCGCAGCAGGTAGAGCAGGCTCTCGCCCTCCCACACGTCGTCGGCCTGCCGGGCTTCGCCGTTGACCGTCACGTTCACGCGCATGTCCGCTCACTTCCCAGGTAGTCCTGCCAGGCCCAGCCGAGTGTCCGGCGGGCGAGCACCGCGAGCGCGTGCTTGCGGTACTCCGCGGTGCCACGCACGTCGTCGATCGGCGCGGCGGCCGACGCGACCAGCTCGCCGAAGCGCCGCTTGACCGAGTCGCGCAGCGGCGCGGGCGCGTCCCACGGCAACTCGGCGGCGAGGAACTCCTCGGCCGCGGCAGCACGGCGGGGAGTCGGCGCCGCGGAGCCGATCGCCGCACCCGCGCGCCGGTGCTCCGGGTCGAGCGCGACGGCGAACGAGCACACCGCGATGACCATGGCGTTGCGCGTGCCGACCTTCGCGAACTGCTGGGGGGCGGTCGCGACCGGCAGGTGCACCGCCACGATCAGCTCGTCGGGGGCGAGGCTGTGCTTCTTGACGCCGACGTAGAAGTCGTCCGCGTCGATCATCCGAGTGCCGCGGACGGACGCGACCTCGACCCGCGCGCCGGTCGCCAGCAGCACCGGGTGCGTGTCCCCCGCGGGCGAGGCGGCGCCGAGGTTGCCGCCGACTGTGCCGCGGTTGCGGATCTGCGGCGAGCCGACCGTGCGCGAAGCCATCGCCAGCGCGGGCAGCTTTTCACCCAGGTCAGTGATGAGCCGCGTGTAGGAAACGCCCGCGCCGAGCCGGACCACGCCGTCCTCGACGGTCCACTCGGCCAGTTCCACGACGCGGGTCAGGTCGAGCAGCGCGTCCGGACGGCGGTGGTCGAAGTTGAGCTCGACCATGACATCCGTGCCGCCCGCCAGTGGCACGGAGTCCGGGCGCTCGGCCTTCGCGGCGAGCGCCTCGGCCAGGTTCGCCGGTCGCAGGAAATCCATGGCAAGAAGTAGACGCCCGTGGCAGGGGGACCGGCAACGGCGGCTCAGTACGAACCGACAGCAGCGTGCGGGCCCGCGTTTGTGCTTTCCTACAACCCTGATGACGACCGTGAAAACTCTGCTGGAGATCCCGGAACTGCGCCTGCGGTTGCGCACCGGCGCCGGGCAGCTCGGCCGCGCGGTCAGCCGGATCTACGTCACCGAGCTGCCCGACCCGAGCCGGTACGTCTCGGCGGGCGAGGTCGTCCTCAGCGGGCTGCTGTGGTGGCGCGAGCCGGGCGACGCCGCGCCGTTCGTCGAAGCGCTGGCCCGGGCCGGGGTCGCCGCGCTGGCCGCGTCCGGCGCGGACACCGGCGGAATCCCGCCGGACGTCGTGCAGGCTTGCGCGCGGCACCGCATCCCGCTGCTGGAGGTGCCCGCGGACCTGTCGTTCGCGGTGATCACCGAGCGCGTGGTGCTGGAGCTGGCCGCGGCGCGGGGACGGGAGCCGAGCGGCGCCCGCAAACGCTTGCTGGCCGCGGCGACCGAGGACATCTCGCTGCCCGCGTTGCTGCGGCAGGGCGCGATCGAGCTGGGCGCGCCGTGCTGGGTGCTGTCCGGAACCGGGCGGGTCGTCGCTGGCACGGCCGAGCCGCCCGAGGACCTCGTGGAGCATTTCGTGCCCGGCCGGGAGGTGACCGTCCACGACGGGTACGCGCTGATGCCGGTCGGCGGGAGCTTCGCGGTGCCGTGGCTGCTGGCGGTCGCGCAGCCGGAGCCGGGCGACCTGGCCGCGGAGCTGGCCGAGCTCGTGCGGCTGGCACGGGCGCGGGCCGACCAGGTGCGGCGGATGTCGGGCCAGGCGGCCGAGCCGTTGCTCCAGGCCCTGGCCGACGGCGGGCCGGTCGGGGACGCCTTCGCCGCGTCCGGACTGCCGGCGGAGGCGGAGATCCGCGTGCTGCTCGCGCGGGCGCCGGACGACAGCCCGGCCCTGGCGGCGGAGGTGCTGGCCGAGCTGCTCGCCGACGCGCGGCCGCTGGTCGGAGTCGTCGGCGAGGACGCCTACACGCTGGTCGCCGGTCCGGGGAACTGGATGCGCGCGGCGGCCGAGGCGCTGACGCGGCTGGACCGGCTGATGTCGTTGTCGCGGTTCCACCTGGGTTCGGGCGGCCCGGCGTCGGTGGACGGCTTGCACGGCGCGACGCAGGAGGCGCGGCACGCGGTCGAACTCGCGGCCCGCCGCGGCGGCCGGATCGAGCTGGTCGCGGGCGAGGACATCGCCGTGCACCAGCTGCTGGCCGCCGGCGCGCCGGACGAGCTGCGCCGGTCGGTGCGGGCGCGGGTGCTCGGGCCGTTGCTCGCCTACGACGCGGCGCAGGGCACGGATCTGGTGCACACCGTGCGGGTGTACCTGGAGTGCTCCAGCTCCCCGACCGCGGCGGCGCGGGCGCTGCACGTCCACGTCAACACGCTGCGGTACCGCATCGCGCGGGCGTCCGAGCTGCTCGGCGTGGACCTCAACGACTTCGTCACCCAGGTGGACGTCTACCTCGCCCTTCTGGTTACCGTCTAAGCCGCTTAACTGGTAACGTCCGGCGCATGGAGAAATTCGAGACACCGGGCGGGACCGTGCGCTGGGCTTCGTCGGGTTCGGGCCCGCCGGTCGTGTTGCTGCACGGCACGCCGTTTTCGTCGTACGTGTGGCGGGACATCGCGCCGGCGCTGAGCGAGCGGCACGAGGTGTTCGTCTGGGACATGCTGGGTTACGGGCGGTCCGAGAAGCGGGACGGCCAGGACGTGTCGCTGGGGACGCAGGCGGAGATCTTCGCGTCGCTGCTGGAGCACTGGGGGCTGGAGTCGCCGTCGGTCGTGGCGCACGACTTCGGCGGCGTCGTCTCGCTGCGGGCGCACCTGCTGCACGGCGCGCGGTTCGACCGGCTCGCCCTGGTGGACGTCGTGGCGATCGCGCCGTGGGGGACGTCGTTCTTCCACCTGGTGCGGGACAACCCGCGGGTCTTCGAGCAGCTGCCGTCGCACCTGCACGAAGCGATCGTGCGCACGCAGACCGCGACCGCGTCCGCGGCAGGCTTGCGGGGCGGCGTGCTGGACGAGCTGGTCGCGCCGTGGCTCGGCGCCGAGGGGCAGGCCGCGTACTACCGGCAGATCGCGCAGGCGGACCAGCGGTTCACCGACCAGATCGAGCCGCTGCTGGGCTCGCTGGACCTGCCGGTGCTGGTCGGCT
Source organism: Amycolatopsis sp. NPDC006125 (assembly GCF_040614195.1). Classification (NCBI taxonomy): domain Bacteria; kingdom Bacillati; phylum Actinomycetota; class Actinomycetes; order Pseudonocardiales; family Pseudonocardiaceae; genus Amycolatopsis; species Amycolatopsis sp. NPDC006125. Next base: position 61,925 of record NZ_JBEXTZ010000015.1, on the reverse strand, counting down.
GGGGCGAGGCCGACGAGTGGATCCCGGTCGAGCAGGGCAAGGAACTGGCGTCCCGCATCCCGGGCGCGGGGCTGCGCCTGTTCCCCGGCGCCGGGCACCTGGTGCAGGAGGACGCGCCGGCCGCGCTCACCGCCACGCTGCTGGAGTTCCTCGGTCAGCCGCGGAAGGTCGCGTAGCTCTCCAACCGCGCGCGGGTGAGGCCGGTCAGGTTCTCGGCCTCCGCGGCATCGATGGCGCCGCAATCCAAGCCCCGCAACAGGAAACCCGACAACGCACGTGCCGTGGCCGGTTCGTCGAGCACGCCGCTGTCCACCTGCGTGGCGTAGTCCCGCAACCGCGTCGCCGCCGCGGGCAGGCCCTCGCGGAAGAAAGCGTACGTCGCGGCGAAGCGGGTGGGCAATTGGTGCGGGTGCAGGTCCCAGCCCTGGTAGAAACCGCGCTCCAGCGAGCGTCGCACGAGCCGCAGGTGCTCGCGCCAGGCCGGCAGCAGCGCGTCGCCCACCGGGAGCTTGTTCGTCGATCCGTCGGACAGGCGCACCCCGGTTCCCGCGGCGCTGACCTGCATGAACGCCTTCGCGAAGTCCGCCGCCGGGTGGTCCATGCTCTGGTGCTCCGCGGCGATGCCGAGCCCGGCGCTGTAGTCGTAGGTGCCGTAGTTCAGGCCACTGCACCGGCCCTCGGCGGCCTGGACGATCCGGGCCACCGCGACGCGGCCTTCACCGTCCACGATGGACTGCGCGGTTTCGACCTGCACCTCGAACCGCAGCGCGCCGTCCGGCAGACCGTAGGCCGCCTCCAGGTGGCCGAGCACCTCGGCGGCGGCGCCGACCTGCTCGACCGCCGTCACCTTCGGCAGCGTCACCACGAACCCGGCGGGCAGCTCGCCGTTCTCCAGCAGTCCGGACAGGAACGCATCGAGCGTCCGGATGCCGCGACGACGGGTCGCCCGTTCGAAGCTCTTGAACCGGATGCCGCAGAACGGCGTGGCCGGGTTCGCCGCCAGCAAGCGGCCCGCCGTGACCGCGGCCTCGTCCTCGGCGTCGTCGCCGGGGCGGCCGTAGCCGTCCTCGAAGTCGATGCGCAGGTCCTCGATCGGCTCGGTGACCAGCTTGCGCCGCACCCGCTCGGCCACGGCCGGGTCGAGCCCGAGCGCGTCGCCGCACGCGTCGAACACCGCGCGGGCCTGCTCGCCCCAGCTCGCGACCAGGTCGGCGGAGTACCGGTGCGCGGGCACGTAGACCGTGTGCACCGGTTGCCGCCCGGACGGCTCACCGGGGTACCGAGCCTCGACCCGCGCGTCCACTTCGGACAGCCGGGCGTCGATGCCCGCGTACACGTCCCCGGTGAGCCGTCCGGTCACGGTTACTTGATCCGCTCGTAGGCGGGCAGGGTCAGGAAGTCGACGAACTCGTCGGCGAGCGCGACCTCCTCGAAGATCTCGACCGCCGGGGCGAGCAGGTCCGCCGGGACCTGGCCGTCGAGCTCCTTGCGCACGTCGTCCAGCACCGACTTGACCAGGTCGCGGGTGACCTTCTGGCCGTTGTCGAGCTGGGTGCCGTTCTGCACCCACTGCCAGATCTGCGAGCGCGAGATCTCCGCGGTCGCGGCGTCCTCCATCAGGTTGTGGATGCCCGCCGCGCCGTTGCCGCCCAGCCAGGACGCGATGTAGCGGACGCCGACGTCGACCGCGCCCCGCAGGCCGGCCTCGGTGGCGCCGCCCTCGGTGCTCGCGACGTCGAGCAGCTGGTCGGCGGTCACCGACACGTCCTCACGCAGCCGGTCGAGCTGGTTCGGCTTGTCGCCGAGGACCTTGTCGAACTCCTCCTTGCACAGCGCGACCATGCCGGGGTGCGCGACCCACGAGCCGTCGAAGCCGTCGCCCGCCTCGCGCGCCTTGTCGGCGTGGACCTTCTTCGAGGCGTTCTCGTTGACCTCGGGGTCCTTGCTCGGGATGAACGCCGCCATGCCGCCGATCGCGAACGCGCCGCGCTTGTGGCAGGTGCGCACCAGCAGCTCGGTGTAGGCGCGCATGAACGGCGCGGTCATGGTGACGCTGTTGCGGTCCGGCAGCACGAACTTCTCGCCCGCGTCGCGGAAGTACTTGATGACGCTGAACAGGTAGTCCCAGCGGCCGGCGTTGAGACCGGAGGCGTGCTCGCGCAGCTCGTAGAGGATCTCCTCCATCTCGAACGCGGCCGGGATGGTCTCGATCAGGACGGTGGCGCGGACGGTGCCGTGCTCGATGCCCAGCGTCTTCTCGGCGTGGGTGAACACGTCGTTCCACAGCCGGGCCTCGAGGTGGCTCTCCATCTTCGGCAGGTAGAAGTACGGGCCCTTGCCGCGCTCGAGCAGCTCCTTCGCGTTGTGGAAGAAGTACAGCCCGAAGTCGACCAGCGCGCCGACGCCCTTGCGGCCGCCGAAGGTCAGGTTGTGCTCGTCGAGGTGCCAGCCGCGCGGGCGGACCACGATCGTCGCCAGCTCGATGTCCTTGCGCAGTTCGTAGTGCTTGCCGTTGGAGTCGAGCTCGATGGTGCCGCGGATCGCGTCGTACAGGTTGACCTGGCCGCCGACGACGTTGTGCCAGTGCGGGGTGTTGGCGTCCTCGAAGTCGGCCAGCCACACCTTCGCGCCCGAGTTCAGGGCGTTGATCGTCATCTTGCGGTCGGTCGGGCCGGTGATCTCCACGCGGCGGTCGCGCAGGGCGGGCGGCGCCTCGGCCACGCGCCAGTCGCCCTCGCGGATCTCCTTGGTCTCGGGGAGGAAGTCCAGGCGCCCGGTGCGCTTGGCCTCCTCGCGCCGCTTCGAGCGGGCGGCGAGCAGCTCGTCACGGCGAGCCGCGAAGTTCTCGTGCAGCCCGGCCAGGAAGTCCAGCGCTTCCCGGGTCAGGATCTCGTCGCCTCGCTCGACGGAGCCACCGAGCACCTGGACGTCAGCCATGCGGAACACTCCCAAGAAGACTTGCGGTTCGGTTTTTTACATCCCGGACTATAGTTTCTACATAGCGGAAGCTCAATGTGAGGAGTCGCGGTGGCCGAGGAGAAGGCAGGACGAGACGGCGGGGTCCAGTCGCTGCGTCGCGCGTTCGAGCTGCTCGAGCGGCTGGCGGACACCGGCGGCGAGGCCAGCCTGTCCGAGCTGGCGGCCACGTCCGGCCTGCCGATGCCGACGATCCACCGCCTGATCCGCACGCTCGTGCAGCTCGGCTACGTGAGGCAGAACACGAACCGGAAGTACGCGCTGGGCGCGCGGCTGATCCGGCTCGGCGAGAACGCGAGCATGCAGTTCGGCACATGGGCACGTCCGCTGCTGGCGGAGCTGGTGGAGGCGACCGGGGAGACGGCGAACCTGGCGGTGCTGGAGCGCGACGAGGTGGTGTACGTGTCGCAGGTGCCGTCGAAGCACTCGATGCGGATGTTCACCGAGGTCGGCCGTCGGGTGCTGCCGCACGGGACGGGCGTCGGGAAGGCGATCCTGTCGCAGCTGCCCGCCGAGGACGTCCGGGCGCTGCTGGGCCGCACGGGCATGCCCGCGTACACCGACCACACGTTCACGGACCCCGACGAGCTGCTGGCGCACCTGGCCCAGGTGGCGGCGCAGGGTTACGCCGTCGACGAGAGCGAGCAGGAGCTGGGGGTGCGGTGCATCGCGGTCCCGCTCACCGGAACACCGGCCCCCGCGGCGGTCTCGGTGTCCGGCCCGTCCGGACGCCTGACCCGCGAGGCGGTCTCGCGGATCGCGCCACTGGTCCAAGCGACGGCGGCGACGTTGTCGACGCACCTCGCGGAGAGCGCCTGATCAGCCGAACCGATCGCGCGTGAGCGCGGGCCATTCAACGGGGACGGCGAGGAGCGCTGCCGGTTTCGCAACGCAGCTGCAAGCCGGACAGCCGCTGAGGCTGTCAGCGCGGCCGCGCGCCACGCCGCGAGCCCCACTGCGGCAGACCGGGTCTCGACGGCGACGCGCGCACCGTGCAACACCTTGGAAACCCCCGGGAAGTGAAAGAGCGCGCCGCCTCCCCAGCGGCGCGCCCTCACATCCTGGACTGCTCTGACCTCGCTTGTACAGCGTTCCCGATCTTCTCACCCGACCGGATGAAGCAAGATCATCCGAGCAGGGCGTCCACGAAGGCGGCCGGCTCGAAGGGCGCCAGGTCGTCCGGCCCTTCGCCCAGTCCGACGAGCTTCACGGGCACCCCGAGCTCCCGCTGGACCTGGAACACGATGCCGCCCTTGGCGGTGCCGTCGAGCTTGGTCAGCACGATCCCGGTGACGTTCACGACCTCCCGGAACACCCGGGCCTGCATCAGCCCGTTCTGGCCGGTCGTGGCGTCCAGGACCAGCAGCACCTCGTCGACCTTGGCCTGCTTCTCGACGACCCGCTTGACCTTGCCCAGCTCGTCCATCAGGCCGGTCTTGGTGTGCAGGCGGCCCGCCGTGTCGATCAGCACCGCGTCGACGCCGGCGTCCACGCCCCGCTTGACCGCGTCGAACGCCACGGACGCCGGGTCGGCGCCCTCCTTGCCGCGCACGACCTCGGCCCCGACGCGCTCCGACCAGGTCTGCAGCTGCTCGGCCGCCGCCGCGCGGAAGGTGTCCGCGGCGCCCAGCAGGACCTCGCTGCCCTGCGCGACCAGCACCCGCGCGAGCTTGCCCGTCGTCGTGGTCTTGCCGGTGCCGTTGACGCCCGCGACCATCACGACGGCCGGCTGCTTCGCCCCGTCCACGGTGTGCGCGAGCGCCCGCACCGAGCGGTCCCAGTCCGGGTGCAGCGCATTGGTCAGCACGGTCTTGAGCACCGTGCGCGCCTCCGCCGACGTCCGCACCGCCCGCGCCGTCAGCTCGGTCCGCAGCGTCTCCACGATCTCCGTCGTGGTGGCCGCGCCGAGGTCCGCCATCAGCAGGGTGTCCTCGACGTCCTGCCACGAGTCCTCGTCCAGGTCACCGGCGCCGAGCAGGCCGAGCAGGCTCTGCCCGAACATCGACCGGGACTTCGACAGCCGCCCGCGCAGCCGCTCGATCCGCCCGGAGACCGGCTCCGGCTCCTCGACCGCGACCGCCGCCTTCTCCGGCTCACGCGCCGCAGGCACCTCGGGGGTCGCCGGGACCTCGGGCGTCGCCGGGACCTGCGTCGGCGGCGCGGGCGCCTCGGCCTCCGGGAGGCCCACGTCGACGATGCCCCGCCGCGGCGAGTCGCGGGGCACGGAGGCGTCGTCGCCGACGCCCGGCTGCCCGTCCACCTCGGTGCGCTCACCGGCGGGGTGCTCGGGCGGTTCGGCCGTCTCCGTCTTCTGACCACCAGGCGCCAGGGCGATGCCGCCGCCGGCCTGGTAGTTCCCGCCTCTCGGGGGCTTGGTCTCCCGCTCCGGCTCCGCCTCGGTCAGGCTGATCCGCCGCCTGCGGGCGAAGACCAGACCGGTGATGAGGAGGATCGCCAGCAGGACGACGACCACCAGGATGATCCAGAACCAGAGGTTTTCCGCCACGTGGCCATCCTCGCATCTGCCGGTTGACCGGGCAGGACACCCCTCGCGGACAAAAACTCACCGGATGCCTTGCGCTCCGGTCAAAAAAGGACTAGACCACTCGGTCATGCGCGTCGTCGGGCTCATCTCCGGCACGTCGGTCGACGGGATCGACGTGGCACTGGCCGAGTTGACCGCGTCCGGCGACGAGGTCGTGCTCGTCCCGCTCGGGCACTCCTCGGTCCCCTACCCCGGCGACCTGCGGCGGGAGCTGCTCGCGGCGCTCCCGCCGTCCGGTACCACCGTCGAGCAGGTCACGCGCCTGGACACCAGGGTCGGGCAGGCCTTCGCCGAAGCCGCGAGCACCCTGTCCGGCACAGCGGACCTGGTCGCCTCCCTCGGCCAGACCGTCTTCCACTGGGTCGACGGCGGCCGCGCCCGCGGCTCCCTGCAGCTGGGGCAGCCGGCCTGGATCGCGGAACGGACCGGGCTGCCGGTGGTCGCCGACCTGCGCGTCCGGGACATCGCCGCCGGCGGGCACGGCGCTCCGCTGGCCAGCACCCTCGACGCGTTGTGGCTGCGGGACCTGGCCCCGGCCGTCGCGCTGAACATCGGTGGCATCGCGAACGTCACGGTCGTGCGGACGGAGGGCGTGCAGGCCTTCGACACCGGCCCGGGCAACGCCCTGCTCGATCTCGCCGCGCACCAGGTGACCGGCGGCGCCCAGAGCAGCGACCTGGACGGCGCCATCGCCGCCCGCGGGCGGGTTCACGAGGAACTGCTCGGCCGCCTCCTCGCCGAGCCCTTCTACGCGGCCCCGCCACCGAAGTCGACCGGCAAGGAGCTGTTCCACGCCGGCTACCTGCGGGCCGCGACCGACGGGCTCGAGGTCCGCGACGAGGACCTGCTCGCCACCCTCACCGAGCTGACCGCCGTCACGATCGCCCGCGCCTGCGCGGACGCGACCACCGTGATCGTCTCCGGTGGCGGCGCCGACAACCCGTCGCTGATGCGGGCGCTCGCGCGGCACCTGCCCCGCGCCCGGCTGGCGACGAGCGACGAGTTCGGCCTGCCCCGCGAGGCGAAGGAGGCGTACCTGACCGCGTTGCTCGGCTGGCTCACCTGGCACGGCGTCCCGGCGAACCTGCCGGACGCGACGGGCGCGCGCGGACCCCGGCTGCTCGGCAGCATCACCCCGGGCGCGCACCCGCTGTCGATGCCCGCTCCACATCCGGTGACCGTCACCCGTCTGCGGGTAGCGGCTCACCCGGACCAACCGATAGGAGTGCCTGATGCACCCAGTTGACCTGGCGATCATCGTGGTCTACCTGGCCGCGATGCCCGCGATCGGCGTGCTCGTGGGGCGGCGCCAGCGCTCGGCGGCGGACTACTTCATCGGCGAACGCAGCCTGCCGTGGTGGGCGGTGTGCTTCTCGATCGTCGCCACCGAGACCTCCACGCTCACCGTGATCAGCACGCCGGGCCTGATCTGGGCGGCGTCCGGCAACTACAACGGCCTGACCTACCTGCAGCTGCCGTTCGGTTACATCATCGGGCGCACGCTGGTGTCGTTCGTGCTGCTGCCGCGCTACTTCAAGGGACAGCAGACCACCGCGTACGCGTTCCTCGGCGAGCGGTTCGGCTCGGCCATGCAGGGTGTGTCGTCGGTGGCGTTCATCGTGACGCGGCTGCTGGCCGAGGGCGTGCGGTTGTTCGCGGGCGCGATCCCGATCCAGGTCATCCTCAAGCACTTCGGGCTGCACACGTCGTACTGGCAGATCGTGGTGGTGCTGACCGCGCTCACCGTGATCTACGCGCTGGTCGGCGGCATCAAGGCCGTCGTGTGGGTGGACGTGATCCAGCTGTCGGTCTACATCGGCGGCGCGATCATCGCGATGATCGTGCTGGCCGGGAAGCTGCCCGACGGGTGGACCTCGCGCGCCGCGGACGCCGGGATCTTCCGGCTGTTCGACTTCAACTTCGACTTCCTGCACCTGCTGACCAGCCAGTACGCGTTCGTCACGGCCGTGGTCGGCGGCGCGATCTTCACCATGGCCTCGCACGGCACCGACCAGCTGATCGTGCAGCGGTTCCTGGCCTGCCGCAGCGTCGCCGACGGCCGCAAGGCGCTGATCGGCAGCGGTGTCGCGGTGACGATCCAGTTCGCGTTGTTCCTGTTCGTCGGCGCGATGCTGTGGGCGCACAACGGGTTCCGCACGCTGCCCGAGCTGGGCGTGAAGGGCGACGACGTGTTCACGAACTTCATCACCAGCGAGCTGCCGGTCGGCGTCGCCGGACTGCTGATCGCCGCGATCCTCGCGTCCACGATGGGCGCGCTGGCCTCGGCGCTCAACGCGTTGTCCAACTCCACGGTCGCCGACCTCTACCAGCGGTTCACCAAGCGCCAGCCGGAGGATTCGAAGCTGCTGCGGCACGGCCGGATCTGGACGCTGGTGTGGGCGGTGGTGTTCGCGGTGTTCGGTTCGCTGTTCAGCAACCGGAACAACCCGGTGATCGAGCAGGGCCTGTCGATCACCGGCTACACCTACGGCGCGATGCTGGGCGCGTTCTTCCTCGGCATGTGGGTCAAGCGAGCGCGGCAGCTGGACGCGATCATCGCGTTCGTGGTGACGGTCGCGGTGATGGCGGTCGTGGTGCTCGCGGTGAAGATCCCGCCCGCGCCCGGAGCGAAGCCGGTCGTGCTGGCGTTCCCGTGGTATACGCTGCTCGGCGTACTGATCACGCTCGTCGTGGGCGGCGCGCTGTCCCTGCGGCACCGCACTCCGGACACCACGGCCGCGAAGGAACCGGAGCCGGTCTAGATGGATGCGAACGCCCTGCTGTCCACCACGCAGGAGTGCGCGGAGTTCCTGTCGGGGCAACTGCACCGCGACTGGTCGGCGGCGGTCCCGGAGATGGACATGACGGTCGCGCAGGTCGTCGCCCACATCGCCGACTGCGTGCACTGGTACTCCTACGACCTCGCCGCGGGGCCGGTCGAGTTGTCGACCATGGAGTCGAAGGTGCGGCCGGAGTCCGAGCCGGCCGAGCTGGTGGTCACGCTGGGCACGACGGCGAAGGTGCTGGCCGCGGTGGTCGCGACCAGTTCGCCCGACGCCCGCGGCTGGCACCCGTGGGGCATCGCCGACGCGTCCGGTTTCGCGGCCATGGCGTGCGACGAGCTGCTGGTGCACACCGCCGACGCGGCGCGGGGACTGGGCGTGGAGTTCTCGCCGACGCCCCGCCTGGCGGCCGCCGCGCTGTACCGGCTGTTCCCGTGGACGCCGATGGACACCGACCCGTGGCCCACCTTGTTGTGGGCCAACGGGCGGGCGTCCCTGCCGGGCCACCCGAGGCTGACGAAGTGGCGGTGGCACTGCGCACCACTGTCCGAATGGGACGGTTCAGCGCCGATCAGCTAGCGCCGATCCAGCGGTCGGTGCGGCTGATCCAGCTGTTGACGCGGTACCCGCGCACGATCGCGTGCACCCAGACCAGCGCGGCGAGCACCACGCCGGCGAGGAGGAAGACCCTGCCGGCGCCCGCGGACGCCGGGTAGCGCTGCACCACGAAGACGACGCACAGCAGCGGCGGCGGCAGGAGGAAGGCGAGCAAGGCGGCGAAGAAGCCGATCCGCGAGTCGGTCGAGGGCAAGCGCGGCAGGTGGTCCCGCTTGCCCGCGCGCTCCGCCCGCAGGAAGGCCTCCCAGCCGAGAACCCCGTCGCCGAGCCGCGCGACCAGCCGCGCCCGCAACTCCCGGTCCACGTACGCGGCGATGCGGAACACCGCCATGAGGTGGTCGCAATAGCGCGACCACAGCACGCACGAGAACACGGCCAGGACGGCGAGCGCCCCGTCGATGCGGGTGGAGGCGGTGATCCCGATCCCCATCCCGACGAGGTTGAGCCCGAAGATCGCGCTGGCGTTGGTCTGGTGGAAGAGGCTCTCGGCACGCAGGCTGTCGTACTCGGCCTTGTCGATGTCGGTGGCGTCGCTCATCCGCCCACCCCCTCGCCAGGGAGCCTACGGCGGTTGAACGGCGATCAGGTCACGCGTGATCACCCAGCACGGTCACGGGTTCAGTCCTGCGCGGGCTGGGTCGGCGCGCCCTGTGAGAAGACCGTGTAGCGCGACGCCGACCAGGCCGGCGCGCCGGCGACCGGCTCCAGCCGCACCTGCACCGACGTCTGGCCCGCCGTGGCCGAGGCCGGGATGTCGAAACTGTCCTCCAGCCACCGCGAATGCGTGTTGCCCAGCGGCTGATACCACTCGCCGACGAGCCGGTCGTTCACGAACACCCGCGCGTGCTGGAACGCCTGGGCCTGGTCGGAAACCCGGTGCAACCGCAAGCCGCCATTGGCCTGGTCCACCCGGGCGGTGAACGTCACCGGCTGGGTGGTGGCCGTCGTCGTCCCGGTGACCGGCGTGCGGTCCCGCTTGCCCTCGAACGTCGACGTCAGCGACTCGCGCGTCTCGCCCGGTGCGGAATACCCGTGCTGCGACCGGCTCGCGTCGTCGCCGACCTCGACCACGTCGCTCTGGCTCATCGACGGCGTGCTCTGCCCGTACCAGTACGCGGTCGAGCTGTAGTCGGCAGGCATCGACGACCGGTCGCCGTGCTCGATGTCGAACTCGATGCCGTTGCCGAAGGGCACCCCGTCGCCGATCATCAGCCGGTAGGCGTTGAGGCACACGTACCGGCAGCCGTCGCTCGCGTCCTCCCGGCTGACCAGCCCCGCCTGCGGCATCGCGTACGGCACGCCTTCCACCCCGCCGTCGCGGCCGTCCTGGAAGTACCAGCCGGACTCGTAGAAGTCCTCGGACCCGGTGCCGTGGATCGCCGGGCTGGCCGAGCCGTTCGGGTACATCCGCTCGTCGCCTTCGAGGTAGTTCAGCTGGTTCTGCCCCGGCGGGATGCCGCCGCGCATGCTGGAGGTGACCCCGTAGAACACGCCCCGCCCCTGCGCGGTGAGGAAGTTCCAGTCCTTACCGGACACCGTTTCGGCCCGGTGGTGCGTCGCGTGGAAGTAGCCGAGGGTGCCGTCCCGCAGGCCCGCCGTCACGCCCGAGTCCGGCGCGGAGGTCACCTCCAGGCTGCCCCCGGTGACCGGCACGCCCGAGCTGTTGACCAGCTCCGCCACCGCGCTGCGGGCGTAGGGCATCGGCCACCACGCCGTGAACGCGCCGTTTTCCGTGGTGTCGATGGCGTGCAGCAGCGTCCGCGACGCGTACTTGCCGAGCCCGGAGCCGAAGAACTCGCCGACCGGGGCGTCGACCGTGGTCTGCCCGTCGAAGGTCAGCCGCAGCCGCAGGCCCTCCAGCACCGCCTCGGACGCCGTCGCCTGCCCGGGGTCGGCCGGGTAGCGGAAGCGCCGCAGGCCGGCCCACCGCTCACCGTCCACCCGGTACCCGTGCACGGCTTCCTCGTTGGGGTGGTTGTGGCCGAGGTCGAGCACGTCGGTGCGCACCCACTGCCCGCCGACCTTGCTGTGCACCTCGTAGCGGAACTCGTTGACGTCCTCGGCGGAGGAGACGAACCTGGTCGCGACCTGCACCTGCGACCGGCCGCGGGTCAGGTCCGCCGGCACCTCGACGACCTGGTCCAGCCAGCCGCCGCCGGCGCGGGCCGGACCACTGTAGAACTGGCCTGCCGGACGCCCGCCGACCAGCAGGTCCGCGCGTTGTTCGCCGATGCCGGCGTCGACGCGGCGGGTGATCCGCACGCCGTCGTTGTCCGGCGCCACGGTCGCGGTGAACGAGCTGCCGCCCTGGCCGTACGCGCGGCCGTCGTCGGACATCCCGGGGGCCGCGATGACCTGCGGCAACCGGAGGTTGAGCTGCGTGATGCGCCGCGCGCCGGACGGGAGCGGGATCGAGAGGGCGGACCCGGCCGGGACGTCGACCGCGGCCGACTGCACCCGCGCACCGGGCGCCGCCGGTTTCGGGTCGCGCACGCCGAACCCGCGCAGCCGCTGGATGACGTCCGTGGCCTTGTCCGCCGGGTTGAACGTGCGCACCCCCGCCGCGTCGGCGAACTGGCGGTAGGTGACGTGGTAGAAGTGCGGGTTGTTCTCGGTGGTGATCCGCATCGAGGTCGTGTACGGCATGGGCACCTTGATCGCCGCACCGCCCATGGTGTCGGCCGAGTTCCCCACCAGCGGCCACACGAACGGCGCGCCCTTCGCGCCGTTCACGATGTCCTGCAACGAACCCTGCAGCACGACCTTGCCGTCCAGCTCGATCTTGATCCGCCCGATCGCGGCGACCGACGTCGACTCGTAGGTGAACCAGATCGACGACACCTCGCCGGGCCCGCGCGCGTCGGCGAGCAGGCAGTCCCCGTTGGCCTCCTCACGCAGGCACGAGTAGGTGCCCACGAAGCCGTCGTCGTTGTTGCCCGCGCGGTCGAAACTGGAGAACTGCTTGACCTGCTCGCCGGGCCGCATCCGGGCGAGCCCGTCGATCGATCGGTAGACGTCCCAGCCGACGGGTCCCTTGTCGCTCGCTCCGGGAGCCGGCGCCGCACCGGCGGGAACACCGACCACGAGCGCGAGAACCAGCCCGAGCACGACGATCACGGAGCGGTTTTTGGGCGCGACAAAGGAACTTTCGGGCACAGTGGGGACCCCCAGCCTGGACGGACCGCCGCGCCGCAGCGCGAGTAAACGATTTCTGAACTTAGCGCCTGGTGGCGTCAGTGTGTCTAGCGCCACATGGGTGGTTACGGATCAGACACTGAGGGTTATTACCGGGCAGGAGTGATCGAAACGGACACTTTCGAGGGATCCGGTAGCCAGAGCCGATCGTTGAGCAATTCTCTTGTGGATTCGCTCACAGATCTGCACGGGCACCGCTTCCGCCGCCGTCGACCCGCCGGCCAACGGCTGGGAGCCGGCGGGAACGGCACCTGCGTGGCGCACCGGGCGTCCGAGGGCGGCAAGTACAACCTTCCCGAAGGAACGAAGATCACGGTCTTCTTCCTGGGTGGCCCGCAGGAGATCTTCACGTCCCGCAACCCGCCGGGCGGGAGACACTTCACGCAGCCGGGAGGTCTTACGCCTCCTGGCGCAGGCGCTGGCTGATCACCTTCGTGATGCCGTCGCCCTGCATGCTGACGCCGTAGAGGGCGTCGGCGATCTCCATGGTCGGCTTCTGGTGCGTGATGATGATCAGCTGCGAGGACTCCCGCAGCTGCTCGAGCAGGCCGATCAGCCGCCGCATGTTCGTGTCGTCCAGCGCGGCCTCGACCTCGTCCATCACGTAGAACGGCGAGGGGCGCGCGCGGAAGATCGCGACCAGCATCGCGACCGCGACCAGCGACTTCTCGCCACCGGACAGCAGCGACAGGCGCTTGACCTTCTTACCCGGCGGCCGGGCCTCGACGTCCACACCGGTGGCGAGCATGTCGTCCGGCTCGGTCAGCACCATCCGGCCGTCGCCGCCGGGGAAGAGCACCGAGAACACCGTCTCGAACTCGCGGGCGACGTCGTGATAGGCGGACGTGAAGACCTCGAGGATCTTGTCGTCCACCTCCTTGATGACCGTGAGCAGGTCCTTGCGCGTCGCCTTCAGGTCTTCCAGCTGGGTGGACAGGAACTTGTACCGCTCCTCCAGCGCGGCGAACTCCTCCAGCGCCAGCGGGTTGACCTTGCCCAGCGTCGCGAGGTCCCGTTCGGCCCGCTTCGCACGCCGCTCCTGGGTGCTGCGGTCGTACGGGATCGACGGCGGGGCGCTCACCTGCTCGCCGTTCGCCTTGGCCTCCTCGTACTCGGCCATCTCCTGCGCGCTCGGCGGCACCGGCACGTCCGGGCCGTACTCGGCGACAAGGTCCTCCAGGCCGATGCCGAAGTCCTCGGCGATCTTCGTTTCCAGCTGCTCCAGGCGCAGCCGCTGCTCGGCGCGCAGCACCTCGTCCCGGTGCACCGCGTCGGTCAGCTTCTCCAGCTCGTGGGTCAGCTCGCGAACCTTGTTGCGCACCTGGGTGAGCGCGGCCTCGCGCTGCTGGCGCACGGCCTGCGCCTCGTCGCGCTCGGCGGCAGCCCGCTGCACCGACAGCTCGATCCGCTCCAGTGCCAGCTCACCCGCGTCGACCACGGCCGCGGCGATCTCCGCGCCACGCGCCCGCGCCGCCCGCGCCTTCTCGGCCCGTTCCCGCGCCGCGCGCTCCGCGTGCGCGGCCCGGCGCAGCGAGTCCGCCCGGCCGGCGATGCTGCGGGCCCGCTCCTCGGAGGTCCGCAGCGCAAGCCGCGACTCGACCTCCTCCTGGCGCACCGCCGCCAGCCGCTCCGCGGCCTCGTCGCGGGCGCTGGTGTCCGGGTCCTCGTCCACCGGCTGCTCGGCGACCGCGGCCAGCCGCTCCTCCAGCTCGGCCAGGCTGGCCAGCGCCTGCTCGCGGCTGGCCTCGACTTTCGCCCGCTGGTCCCGCAGCCGCGTCACCTCGGCTTCGGCGGACCGCGCGGCCTGCTGCAACCGGTTCAGCCGCTCGGACGACCGGGCCTTGCGGACCTTCGCCTCGGACAGCGCTTCCTTCGCCTGGGCCACCTCTTCGCGCCGGGCCTGCTGCTCGGCGCGAGCGCCCTCCAGCTCGGCGGCCGTCTGCTCCAGGCGGCGTTCCGCGGCCATCAGCCGGTCGCGCGCCTCGTCGACCGCCGCCTGCACCTCGATGACGCTCTCGCTGCGGCCGGAGCCGCCGACGGCCCAGTGCGAACCGAACACGTCGCCCTCGGCGGTCACGGCGCTGACTTCCGGGTGCGCCGCGACCAGCTGCCGCGCCGCCTCCAGCGTGTCCACCACGGCGATCCGGTCCAGCGCGCGCTCCACCGCGGGACGCAGCGGCTCCGGCGCGGTGACCACCTCACGGGCCCACCGCGCGCCGGCCGGCAGCGACGGCCAAGCCGAGGTGTCCACTGTGTACGGAGCACCGCCGAGCAGAACCCCGGCGCGGCCGGATTCGTTGTCCTTCAAGAACTTCAGCGCCGCGATCGCCTCGTCGCCACCCTGCACCGCGACCGCGTCCGCGACCGGGCCGAGCGCCGCGGCGAGCGCGACCTCGTAACCGGTCTCGACCGACAGCAGCGCGGCGACCGACCCGAGCAGCCCGGGCAGCTGGTCGCTCGCGCCGAGCAGCTCACCCGCGCCGTCCTTGCGCCGCAGCCCCATCGACAGCGCGTCCACCCGCGCCTTCTCCGACGCGATCTCGCGCTCGGCCTGCCGCTCGGCCTTGACCAGCTCCTCGACGCGAGCCTTCGCGGCCTGGTTGGCCTGGACCGCGCGGTCGTGCCGGTCCTGCAGGTCGGCGTCGTCGGACTCCTCGACCCCGCCCTCGGCGCGGGCCTCCTCCAGCTCCTCGACCGCCAGCTCGGCACGCGCCGCGGCCTCGTCGATCGCCGCGGTGAGGCGGTCGATCTCGTCGGAGGTCGCGCTGTTCTTGCTGCGCAGCGCCTCGACCTGGCCGGTGAGCTTGGCCAGGCCCTCGCGGCGGTCGGCGATCGCGCGCACCGCGGCCATGTGGGCCTTCTCCGCGGCCTGGACCTCGTGCTCCAGCTCCTCGCGGCGCAGCACGGCCTCGGCGAGCGTCTCGCGCGCGATCATGACGGCTTCGTTCAGCTCGGCCTCGCGCTCGGCGACCTGCTCGGCCTCGGCCAGCAGCTCCTCCGGGTCGCGGCCGCCCGTCGAGGTCTCGACGTCGGCGGACAGGTGCCGCTGCCGCTCCACTGCCAGCCGCACGGTGCCGCGCAGCCGCTCGCCGAGGGCGGACAGCTTGAACCAGGTGTCCTGCGCGGCGTTGAGGCGCGGCGCGTCCTCCGCGACCATCGCCTCCAGCTGGGCCTCTTCGGCTCCGGCGAGTTCGAGCGCCTGCTCCACCTCGGCGCGGCGGGCGCGGGCGGCGTTCTCATCCGCCTCCTCGCGCGCGATCGCCTCGCGCTGCGTGACCAGGTCGTCGGCCAGCAGGCGCAGCCGCGAGTCCCGCAGCTCGGCCTGCACGGCCTGTGCCTTGCGGGCGATCTCGGCCTGCTTGCCCAGCGGCTTGAGCTGGCGGCGCAGCTCGGCGGTCAGGTCGTTGAGGCGGTCCAGGTTCGCCTGCATCGCGGTGAGCTTGCGCAGCGCCTTTTCCTTGCGCTTGCGGTGCTTGAGCACACCCGCGGCCTCCTCGATGAAGGCGCGGCGCTCCTCCGGCTTCGACTCCAGGATCTGCGCCAGCTGCCCCTGGCCGACGATGACGTGCATCTCGCGGCCGATGCCGGAGTCCGACAGCAGCTCCTGGATGTCCAGCAGGCGGCACGAGCTGCCGTTGATCTCGTACTCGCTGGCGCCGTCGCGGAACATCCGGCGCGTGATCGAGACCTCGCTGTACTCGATCGGCAGTGCGCCGTCGGCGTTGTCGATGGTCAGCGTGACCTCGGCGCGGCCGAGCGGGGCGCGTCCCGAGGTGCCGGCGAAGATGACGTCCTCCATCTTGCCGCCGCGCAGGTCCTTCGCGCCCTGCGTGCCCATCACCCAGCGCAGCGCGTCGAGCACGTTCGACTTCCCCGACCCGTTCGGGCCGACGACGCAGGTGATGCCCGGTTCGAACCGCAAGGTGGTAGCCGAGGCGAAGGACTTGAAGCCCTTCAGCGTCAAGCTCTTGAGATGCACGTGGCGGGACCCTTCAACGCCTGGGTGATCCACGGAGTCTATCGGGGGCCGGTGAACGTCCCGGTCATGCCCGTGGGCGTGTTGTCCCCGCGAGCCCCACTGTGCTCACGCACCCCAGGCGTCACTCCTCGACGAAACCGTCCAGCCCGCCCTGCGCCGGCGACCAGTGCTCGACGACTTGATCCACACGACCGGGTGATGATGTTGAGCGAAGGGTGTCAAGTAGCTGCTGACAGTTGTCCCGACTACCCTCCGCCAATACCCGAACACGCCCGTCGTCGAGGTTGCGCGCACTGCCGACCAGGCCGAGCTCCAGCGCCCTGCACCTGGTCCACCAGCGGAAACCCACTCCCTGAACCCGTCCGCCGACCCACGCCGTGAGCCGGACGGCGTCCTTTTCACCCGTCACGTCCCCTATCCTGCCGGAAGCTTTCCGACTGCGGAGGGTGATCATGCCGGTGCTCCTGGACAGATCGGTACTCACTCCCAGTGCTAATCTCCCCGGCAGGCGCCACCATTCGGGCTCACCCGTCCGGATGTGCTCAAGCCGGTTTCCCCGCCAGTCAAGGAGCGTCACATGGCCCACGTGGGTCGTCGGACCGAGGTGTCCCCGCCACGCGACTCCGCCTCGCGCAGCCAGCGCAGCGGCTACGTGCTGCTCGCGGTCAGCGGCGTCGTGCTCGCCACCGCGTTCGGCGGACTGGCCACGATCATCGCCCCGGGCGACTCGCCGAAGGTCGCGGTGCCCGGCGGCACCAACTCGACCTCGGGGGCGCAGCTCATCCCCGGCGACGCGGCGCCCGGCCAGACGCCGGTGACCGTCGACGGCGTGGCGATCCCCGCGGGCACCCGCACGGCCGTGGTGACGACCAACCCGGACGGGACGCAGGTCGTGACGCTGGTGCCGGCCGAGGGCTCCGGCGAGGCGCCGATCGTGCTGCCGCCCGGCACGCCGCTGCCGCCCGGCACGGTCATCCCGCCCGGCACGACGCTCCCGCCGGGCACCACGACCACTCCCCCGCGCAGCGACACCACCGCGACGCGCACCACGCCGAAGCCGCCGTCAAGCACCCCGTCGACCAGCAGCAGCACCCCGACCACCGAGCCGACCACCTCGACCGGCGAGAGCACCACGCCGCCGAGCAGCACGACCGACGAGAGCTCGACGTCAAGCGGCAGTGGTAGCCCGAGCCCGAGCGGGCAGGACTGATCGCCGCCGGCTGACCAGCCGCGTCACCAGCGCGATCACCGACAGCAGCGGCATCGGAAAGCCCAGCACCAGGCCGATCGCGGCGTCGGCGAGCGGCGCGCACACCGCGGCGACGAACACCCACACCGGCCCGGTCTGCGGTTTCGCGGCGCCGGCCCAGGGCGTGCGCTTCCAGGGTTTCGCCACGGACAGCCAGGCCTGGAAGGCGATCGCGCTCACCATGAGCACCGTGCCCGCGATGAGCCCCCACGGCGCGGGCGACGGATCCCCCGCCAGTGCCGCCTGTTCGGCGTCGGCCAGTGCCGGGGACAGCACGATGATGGCGACGTTGAACTGGACCACGGTGATCGTGAACTTGCCGAACACCCACCAGTGCCGGAAGAAGCCCCACGGCGTCGCCGCCGCGAGCAGGAATCCGGTGAACGCGGACGCGTTGGCCAGCGGGGCGAGCAGGTGCAGGTCGATGGCGTGGGCCATGGACATCGCGCTCGCCCGGCGGCCGGGATCCCCGCCCGAGCCGATCAGCATGAGTGTGAACAACGTGAGGGCCTCGGCCATCCAGGCGACGGACGTGATGATGTGCAACCAGACGGCCGCGTGCCGCCAACTCTTGAGCATGCCTCCGAGGCTGCCGCCCGGAGCGCGCGGGCACATCGGGCGCCGCCCGGATCTCTGCCCTGGTACGGAAGTCGCCGGATGTTGACAGGGCGGATCACCCGGAGGCGACCGCTCCCCGCGGCGGGGTAGCCGCTCCCGCCGGGGCCGGGGGCTCAGGCTTCGAAGCGGTACCCCATCCCGGGCTCGGTGATCAGGTGCCTCGGCCGGGACGGCTCCCGCTCCAGCTTTCGCCGCAGTTGCGCCAGGTAGACCCGCAGGTAGTGCGACTCGTTCTCGTAGCCGGGGCCCCACACCTCCCGCAGCAGCTGCTTCTGCGCCACCAACCGGCCCCGGTTGCGCACCAGCAGCTCCAGCACCCCCCACTCGGTCTTGGTCAGGTGCACCTCGACCCCGTCGCGGTGCACCTTCTTCGCCAGCAGGTCCAGCGTGAACGACTCGGTCTCGATCAGCGCCTCGCCCTCGGCCGACGGCACCGCCGAGCGCCGCATGGCCGCGCGCAGCCGGGCGAGCAGTTCGTCCATCCCGAACGGCTTCGTCACGTAATCATCCGCGCCCAGGTCCAGCGCCTTGACCTTGTCGGGCGACTCACCCCGCGCGGACAACACGATGATCGGCACCGTGGTCCACCCGCGCAGCCCGGTGATCACGTCCGTCCCGTCGATGTCCGGCAACCCCAGGTCCAGCACCACGACGTCCGGCTTCGTCTCGGCCACCGCCCGCAGCGCCGCCGCCCCGTCGTGCGCGGTCACCACCTTGTACCCGCGCGCGGTCAGGTTGATCCGCAGCGCGCGCACGATCTGCGGCTCGTCGTCGACCACCAGTACCGTGCCGGTCTGCTCGGTCACGGAGCCACCTCCTTCAGCACCACCGGCACCACGTCGGGAGCCTGGCACGCCTTGAGCGCCACCACCACCGTGAGCCCGCCACCGGGCGTGTCCTCCGCCCGGATCACGCCACCCATGGCCTCGGTGAATCCTTTCGCGACGGACAACCCGAGCCCGACCCCGGGCGTCGCGTCCCGGTCCCCGAGCCTTTGGAACGGGGCGAACGCCGCCTCCGCCGTCCCCTTCTTCAACCCTCGCCCGTGGTCCACGATCCGCAGCTCGACCCACTCCGCGTATGCCGAACCCCGCACCGCCACCGGACCGCCGCCGTGCCGCAACGCGTTGTCCAGCACGTTCGCGATCACCCGCTCCAGCAGCCCCGGATCGGCCATCACCGCGGGCAGCCGCTCGTCCACCTCGACCGCGACCGACTCCGAACCGTCCACATTCGACAACGCGTGCGCCACCACCTCGTCGTAGCCCACCGGCCGCAGGTGCGTCCGCACCGCCCCGGCCGCCAGCCGCGACGAGTCGAGCAGGTTGTTCACCAGCCGGGCGAGCCGGTCGGTCGACTCCTCCGCCGCCTCCAGCAGCTCCTCGGTGTCCTCCGGCGACAGGTCGATGTCCTGCGCCCGCAGGCTGCCGATCGCGGCCTTGATCGAGGTCAACGGCGTGCGCAGGTCGTGGCCCAGCGCGGACAGCAACGCCGTGCGCAGCTGGGTCGCCTCGGCCTGGCGCTCGGCTTCCGCCTGCGCCGCCGCCATCCGCTGCTGCCGCAACGCGAGCAGCGCCTGCCCGGCCGCCGCCTCCAGCGCCCGCCGGTCCGCCGCGGGCAACGCCCGGCCCCGCAACGTCAGGTGCACGTCCGCGGTGACCGGGATGTCCACATCGGCCTCGTCCGGCTTGCCACACGGGTTGACGCCGGCGTGCTCGACCGCCTGCCACTTCCCGCCGCGCTTTTCCAGCAGCACCACGCATTCCATGCCGAAGTTCTCGCGCACCTTCTCCAGCAGCCGCGGCAACGGCTCGGCGTTCGTCAGCACCGTGCGCGCGTAGGACGCCAGCAAGGCCGCCTCCGTGCGCGCCTGCGCGGCCTGGGTCGCCCGCCGCGCCGCCCGGTCCACGACCAGCGCGACCAGCACCCCGACCAGCACCATCGCGACCAGGGTGATCACGTTGCTCTGCGCGTGCACGGTCAGCGTGTAGAGCGGTTCGGTGAAGAAGAAGTTCAGCAGCCCGGCCGACAGCAGCGCCGCCACCAGCGCCGGCCCCAGCCCGCCGACGAGCGCGACCACCACCGTGGCGAGGAAGTAGTCGACCACGTCGGTGGAGAAGTCCAGCTCCCGGCGCAGCAGCACCCCGGTCAGCGTGGCCAGTGCGGGCGCGAGGAACGCCAGCACCCAGCCGGCCAGCAGCCGCGACGGCGCCAGCGGGCTGCGCCTGCCCAGCCACGACCGCAGCCGCCCGCCCGCCTCGTCGTGGGTGACCATGTGCACGTCGATCTGCCCGGACCGCTGCACGACGGTGGCGCCGATGCCCTCATCGAACAGCCGCGCGATGCGCGACCGCCGGGAGGTGCCCAGCACGAGCTGCGTCGCGTTGACGCCGCGCGCGAAGTCCAGCAGCGCGGTCGGCACGTCGTCGCCGACGACGGTGTGGAACGTCCCGCCCAGCTGGTCGGTGAGCTTGCGGTAGCGGCCGGTCTCGACGTGCCCGAGCGCGGACAGCCCGTCGCCGCGCAGGACGTGCAGCACCAGCAGCTCCGCCCCGGCCCTGGTGGCGATGCGGCTGCCGCGCCGGATCAGCGTCTCGCTCTCCCGTCCGCCGGTGATCGCGACGACCACCCGCTCCCGCGTCTCCCACGTGTCGGTGATCCGCTGCTCGGCGCGGTAGCGCTGCAACGCCACGTCCACCTGGTCGGCCACCCACAGCAGCGCCAGCTCGCGCAGTGCGGTGAGGTTGCCGGTGCGGAAGTAGTTGCCCAGCGCGGCGTCGATCCGCTCCGCCGGGTAGACGTTGCCGTGCGCGAGCCGCCGCCGCAGCGCCTCTGGCGTGATGTCGACCAGCTCCACCTGCTCGGCCCGGCGCACGACGTCGTCGGGCACGGTCTCCTGCTGCGCGACGCCGGTGATGCGCTCGACGACGTCGCTCAGGCTCTCCAGGTGCTGCACGTTCACCGTCGACAGCACGTCGATCCCGGCGGCGAGCAGCTCCTCGATGTCCTGCCAGCGCTTCTCGTTGCGCGAGCCGGGCACGTTGGTGTGCGCCAGCTCGTCCACAATGGCCACCTCGGGGGCGCGGGCGAGCACCGCGTCCACGTCCAGCTCGGTGAAGTCGCGGCCGCGGTAGGTCATCCGCCGCCGCGGCACCGTCTCGATGCCTTCCAGCAGCGCCGCGGTCTTCGCCCGGCCGTGGGTCTCCACCAGCCCGGCGACCACGTCCGTGCCGCGGTCGAGGCGGCGCCGCGCCTCGCCCAGCATGGCGTAGGTCTTACCGACGCCGGGCGCCGCGCCGAGGTAGATGCGCAGCTCTCCCCGGCGCGGCGGTTCCTTCTCCACGTCCACGCCTTCAGTGTGCTCCTGCCAGCTGGACGGCGAGGTTGAGTTCGAGCACGTTCACCCCCGGGATGCCGATGCCGTGACCGGTCGTGTTCGCCTCGACCAGCTGCCGGACCCGGTCCTCGGTCAGCCCCGTGTTGCGCGCCACCCGCGGCACCTGCAGGTCGGCGTAAGCGACGCTGATGGCCGGGTCGAGGCCCGACGCCGAGGCCGTGACCGCGTCGGCGGGCACCGCGTCCGGCGAGACGCCCTCGCGCTGCGCGATGGCCGCCTTGCGCTCCTCGACGGCCGCGACCAGGTCGGAGTTGAACCCGCCCTTGTTCGAGCCGCCGGACACCGCCGGGTCGCCGGTCGCCGAGGGCCGGGTGTGGAAGTACGGGTCGTGCGCGGGGTCGGCCGGGACCGGGTCGATCCCGATCAGCGACGAGCCCACGACCTGCCCGTTCGCCGTCACCAGCGACCCCTCGGCGTTGTCGTGCAGCCCCGGGATCCGGGACACCGCCCACACGCCGAGCGGGTAGACCACCCCGAGCAGCACCGTGAACACCAGCAGCACCCGCAGGCCGGCGCCGGTCTGCTTCACCAGATTCTTGATCATGACTACCCGATTCCAGGGATGAAGCGGACGACGAGGTCGATGAGCCAGATGCCGAGGAACGGCGTCGCGATGCCGCCGGCCCCGTAGACCAGCAGGTTGCGCCGCAGCAGCGCGGACGCGCTGGACGGCTTGTACCGCACGCCCCGCAGCGCGAGCGGGATCAGCACCACGATGATCAGCGCGTTGAAGATCACCGCGGACAGGATCGCCGACCGCGGGGTCGCCAGGTGCAGGATGTTCAGCGCCGCCAGCTGCGGGAAGATCGCCACGAACATGGCGGGCAGGATGGCGAAGTACTTGGCGAGGTCGTTGGCGATGCTGAACGTCGTCAGCGCGCCGCGGGTGATCAGCAGCTGCTTGCCGATCTCCACGATCTCGATCAGCTTCGTCGGGTCGGAGTCGAGGTCGACCATGTTGCCGGCCTCCTTCGCGGCCGACGTGCCGGTGTTCATCGCGACCCCGACATCGGACGCGGCCAGCGCGGGCGCGTCGTTGGTGCCGTCGCCGGTCATCGCGACCAGCCGGCCGCCCTCCTGTTCGCGCTGGATGAGCGCCATCTTGTCCTCGGGCTTGGCCTCGGCGAGGTAGTCGTCGACGCCGGCGTCCTCGGCGATGGCCTTCGCGGTGCGCGGGTTGTCCCCGGTGATCATCACCGTCCGGATGCCCATCCGGCGCAGCTCGGTGAACCGTTCCCGCATGCCCGGCTTGACCACGTCGGACAGCCGGATCACGCCACGCACGAACGCGTGCCCGCCGGTCAGCTCGGCGACCACCAGCGGGGTGCCGCCCTGCTCGCTGATCTCGTCGACGATCCGCTCGGTCTCGTCCGGGAAGTCGCCGCCGTGCTCCCGCACCCACTCGCGGACCGCGCTCGCCGCGCCCTTGCGGACCTGGCGGCCGGGCAGGTCGACGCCGCTCATCCGGGTCTGCGCGGTGAACGGGACGAACTCGCCGCCGCCGGGAACCGTGGTGCCCTCGGTCAGCTCGACGACGCTGCGGCCCTCCGGGGTGCCGTCGGCGAGGCTGGACAGCCGGGCGGCCTCGGCCAGCTGGTGCGGGTCCGTCGAGCCGACCGGGATCAGCTCGGTCGCCCTCCGGTTGCCGAAGGTGATCGTGCCGGTCTTGTCCAGCAGCAGCGTCGACACGTCACCGGCGGCCTCCACCGCGCGGCCGGACGTGGCGAGCACGTTGCGCTGCACCAGCCGGTCCATCCCGGCGATGCCGATCGCGGACAGCAGCGCCCCGATCGTCGTCGGGATCAGGCACACCAGCAGCGCGGTCAGCACGATCACCGACTGCTCGCTGCCGGAGTAGGCGGCCATCGGCTGCAGCGCCACGACAGCGAGCAGGAAGATGATCGTCAGCGTGGACAGCAGGATCGTCAGCGCGACCTCGTTCGGCGTCTTCTGCCGCGACGCGCCCTCCACCAGCGCGATCATCCGGTCCACGAAGGACTCGCCGGGCTTGGTGGTGATCCGGACGACGATCCGGTCGCTCAGCACCGTCGTGCCGCCCGTGACGGCGCTGCGGTCACCGCCGGACTCGCGGATCACCGGCGCGGACTCACCGGTGATGGCCGATTCGTCGACCGTCGCGATCCCCTCGACCACGTCACCGTCGCCGGGGATGATCTCCCCCGCCTCGACGACAACCAGGTCGCCCACCCGCAGTTCGACACCCGGCACGCGTTCCTCGCCGTCCGGGGTGATCCGCCGCGCGACGGTCTCCTTCTTGGTGCGGCGCAACGACTCCGCCTGCGCCTTGCCCCGCCCCTCGGCGACGGCCTCGGCCAGGTTCGCGAACACGACCGTGAACCACAGCCACACCGCGATCAGGATCGTGAACACGCTCGGGTCGGTGACCGCGAAGACCGTGGTGAGCACCGAGCCTGCCCACACCACGAACATGACCGGGTTGCGGACCTGGTGCCGCGGGTGGAGCTTGCGCAGCGCGTCGGGCAGCGAGGTCAGCAGCTGCCGTCCGTTGAACACGCCCGCGCCTACGCGAGCCGGTGTTTCGACGGGCCGGTCTTGGGTGATGGTCATGCCATGGCCTCCGCGATGGGACCGAGCGCGAGCGCCGGGACGAACGTCAGCGCCGCGACGAGCAGGATGGTTCCGGCGAGCACGGAGCCGAACAGCGGCCCGGTCGTCGGCAGGGTGCCCGCGGTCTCCGGCACCTTCTTCTGCGCGGCCAGCGAACCGGCCAGACACAGGACCGCGATGATCGGCACGAACCGGCCGATCAGCATCGCCACCGACAGCGAGGACTGGAACCAGCCGTCCGTCACCGTGATGCCGGCGAAGGCGCTGCCGTTGTTGTTGCCGGTGGAGGCGTACGCGTAGAGCACTTCGGACAGTCCGTGCGCCCCGCTGTTGCCCAGCGCGCCCGCGGTGCCCGGCATGAGCAGGGCCGCGCCGGCGCCGAGCAGGACGACCGCGGGCATCGCCAGCATCGCGATCGCGGCGGCCGTGACCTCGCGCTTGCCGAGCTTCTTGCCCAGGTACTCCGGCGTGCGGCCGACCATCAGGCCGGCCAGGAACATCGCGATGATCGCCATCACCAGGATGCCGTACAGGCCGGTGCCGACACCGCCCGGCGAGACCTCGCCGAACAGCATGTGCAGCAGGGTCATGCCGCCGCCGAGGCCGCTGTAGCTGTCGTGCAGCGAGTTCACCGCGCCCGTCGAGGTGCCGGTGGTGCTGGTGGCGAACAGCGACGACGCGCCGATGCCGAACCGCTGCTCCTTGCCCTCCAGGTTCGCGCCTGCCAGCAGGGCGGCGGGGCCGTTCGGGTGCGACTCGGCCCACCAGGTCACCGCGAGCACGAACGTCCACAGCAGACCCATCACGGACAGCAGGACGTACCCCTGCTTCGGGTTGCCGACGAGCCTGCCGAACGTCCGGGTCAGCGACACCGGGATCACCAGGATCAGGAAGATCTCGATCAGGTCGGTCCAGACGTTCGGGTTCTCGAACGGGTGCGCGGAGTTGGCGTTGAAGATGCCGCCGCCGTTGGTGCCGAGCTCCTTGATGACCTCCTGGCTCGCCGTCGGCGCCATCGAGATGGTGCTCTGCGTGCCGTCCAGGCCGGTGACCGTGACGCCGGCGCGGAGGCTCTGCGTGACGCCGAGCGCGATCAGCACGATCGCGAACACGACCGACAGCGGCAGCAGGATCCGCACGGTGCCGCGGGTCAGGTCGACCCAGAAGTTGCCGAGCCGGTCGGTCCTGGACCGGGTGAACCCGCGGACCAGCGCCATCGCGACGGACAGGCCGACCGCGGCGGACAGGAAGTTCTGCACCGTCAGCCCGGCCATCTGGACGAGGTGGCCCATGGTCGTCTCGGGCACGTAGGACTGCCAGTTCGTGTTGGTCACGAAACTGACCGCCGTGTTGAACGCGACGCCGGGGTCGACCGAACCGCGGCCGAGGCTCAGCGGCAGGACGGACTGCAGGCGCTGCAGCACGTACAGGAAGACGATGGACACCAGCGAGAACCCGAGCACGCCCAGCGCGTAGGTGGGCCAGCGCTGCTCGGAGGACGGGTCCACCCGGAACGCGCGGTACAGGCCGCGCTCCAGCTTGAGGTGCCGCTCGCTGGTGAACACGCGCGCCATGTAGTCGCCCAGCGGCTTGTGGACCAGGGCGAGCGCGGCGACGAGGATGCCGACCGTGACCAGGCCGGACGCGAGGTCCGACATCAGAACCTCTCCGGCTTGGTGAGTGCGATGAACAGGTAGACGATCAGGCCCAGCGCCAGCACCCCGCCGACGACGTTGGCCACCACCCCGGCGCCGCTCACAGCTTCTCCAGCCCGCGCAACGTCAGCGCCAGCACCGCGAACACCGCGATCAGCAGCACGGCGTACAGCAGATCCGCCACTTCACACCTTCCAGCACGGGTCACCCGATCGGTGACCGCTCCGGTGACAGCGTGCGCTCGGATGTCCCGTGTCCTCGTCCGGATGACGGCGCCTTGACGCCGCCCCGGCGCGGATTTACGCGTTCTTGAGGCGCGTGTGCGACCGGCCACACTCCGTGAAATCCATCCCGTCAGAGCGGACGAATCGAGCAGACAGTTACCGGTGAGTTGTGTTACCACGGTGTTACGCATAGTTGTACTTGCTAAGCATCGGGAGGGTAGTACGCATGTGCGGCATCACCGGCTGGGTCTCCTTCGAGACCGACCTCACCCAACAGCGCGAAGTGCTCGACGCCATGACCGGGACCATGGCCTGCCGTGGTCCGGACGACTCCGGGACGTGGATCGCCCCGCACGCCGCACTCGGCCACCGTCGCCTCGCGATCATCGACCTGCCCGGCGGGCGGCAGCCGATGTCGGTGACCACGCCGGCCGGCGAGGTGGCCATGGTCTACAGCGGTGAGGCCTACAACTTCACCGAGCTGCGCCGCGAACTGGAGGGCAAGGGCCACACCTTCCGCACCGACAGCGACACCGAAGTCGTGCTGCACGGGTACCTGGAGTGGGGCGAGTCCGTCGCCGACCACCTCAACGGCATGTACGCCTTCGCCATCTGGGACGCCCGCGACGAGAAGCTCGTCATGATCCGCGACCGGATGGGCATCAAGCCGTTCTACTACTACCCGACGCGCGACGGCGTGTTGTTCGGGTCCGAGCCGAAGGCGATCCTGGCCAATCCCGCGGCGAAGCGGATCGTGGACGCGGACGGGTTGCGGGAGCTGTTCTCCTTCACCAAGCAGCCCGGCTGGTCGCTGTGGCACGGGATGTCCGAAGTGGAGCCCGGCACGATCGTCCGGGTGGACCGGGACGGCGTGCACACCCGCACGTACTGGAAGCTGGAGGCGCGCGAGCACACCGACGACCAGGAGACCACGGTCGCGCGGGTGCGCGAGCTGATGACCGACATCGTGCACCGGCAGCTGGTCGCCGACGTGCCGCGCTGCGTGCTGCTGTCCGGTGGCCTGGACTCCAGCGCGATCACCGGCCTGGCGGCCGCGCGGCTGCGTGAGGAGGGCGAGCAGCTGCGCACCTTCTCGGTCGACTTCGTGGGGCAGGAGGAGAACTTCAAGCCCGACGAGATGCGCGACACCCCGGACTCGCCGTTCATCCGGGACGTGGCGAAGCTGGTCGACTCGGCGCACCAGGACGTCGTGCTGGACCCGGCCGCGCTGACCGACCCGGCGGTGCGGCGGGCGGTGCTGACCGCGCGGGACATCCCGGCCGGCATGGGCGACATGGACACCTCGCTGTACCTGCTGTTCAAGGCCATCCGGGCGGAATCGACGGTGGCGCTGTCCGGCGAGTCGGCCGACGAGGTGTTCGGCGGGTACCGGTGGTTCCACGACGAGACCGCCCGCAACGCTGACACGTTCCCGTGGCTGGCGTTCAACACGGGCGCTCTCGAACGCGGCGGGCTGCTGCGGGCGGAGGTGCGGTCCACGCTGGATCTCGAGGGCTACATCGCGGACCAGTACCGCACGGCGCTGGCGCGGGTCGAGCACCTGGACGGGGTTTCCGCGGAGGAGCGCCGGATGCGTGAGGTGTGCCACCTGCACCTGACGCGGATGGTGCGGGCGCTGCTGGACCGCAAGGACCGCGCGTCGATGGCGGTGGGCCTGGAGGTGCGGGTGCCGTTCTGCGACCACCGGCTCGTCGAGTACGTCTACAACACGCCGTGGTCGCTGAAGACGTTCGACGGCAGGGAGAAGAGCCTGCTGCGGCACGCGACCAAGCACGTGCTGCCGCGGTCCGTTGTGGACCGGGTGAAGAGCCCGTACCCGTCCACGCAGGACCCGGTGTACGCGGAGGCGTTGCAGCAGCAGGCGAAGGAGGTGCTGGCGACGCCCGGCGACCCGGTGTTCGAACTGGCCTCCCGCGAGTGGGTGACGGACGCGGTGGGCCAGGACCCGGCCACGATGACGTCCCTCACGCGCCACGGCCTGGACCGGCTGCTCGACCTGCACCACTGGTTCGACATCTACCGGCCGGAGCTGCGAGTCTGAGGATTCCCTGTGAGGTTCGGACATGGGGCACAAGTGGGTATGCGGGAGCGTTGAACAGGTCAGGAGAGGTGAGGAAGATGACCCAAGCATTCACGCAGACCGCTTTCACCAACGCCCGGACGAGCCCGCAGCTCCCGACCCTGCCCACCGGCTGGCCGATCGGGTCCTACGACTCCTACGAAGAGGCCCAGCGGGCGGTCGACCACCTCGCCGACAACGACTTCCCCGTGGCGGACGTCACGATCGTCGGGGTCGAGCCGATGCTGGTCGAGCGGGTCGCCGGCAAGCTCAGCTGGGGCCGCGTGCTCGGCGGAGCCGCGATGTCGGGCGCCTGGTTCGGTGTGTTCGTCGGCCTGTTGCTGACGCTGTTCACGCCGGGCGCCGGGCTGCTGCCGATCCTGTTCGGTCTGGTCGCCGGTGTCGCGTTCAGCATGGTGTTCGCGGCCATCAGCTACGGCGCCACCCGCGGCAAGCGTGACTTCGTGTCGCAGACGCAGCTGGTCGCGCGCCGCTACGACGTGCTGAGCCAGCCGCGCAACGCCGAGAAGGGCCGCGAGCTGCTGGCGAACCTCGCCGCGCGGACGCACGTGTTCAACTGAGGTAGCCGAGGAGAGCCCCGGGCCGGTCGCCGGCCCGGGGCTCTTTCAGTTGCGGGGGCGCGACAGGACGTCGCCGCACACGCTTTCCCGGCGCAGCTGCGTCCAGTCCGGGCCGGACCAGACCGTGGCCGGCTGCGCCGCGGCGGGACAGGCGAACAGGTCGAGCAGGCACCAGCCGTCGTCCCTGCCGAGTTCACCGATGACGAAGCTGGCGGTCCCGTCGGCCACGAACACGGCGACGGCGACGTCGTCCGCGCTCTGGCGCACGTCGAAGACGGAGATGTCTCCGATGGTGAACGCCGAGACGGTGCCCTGGCCGGGCAGGCTGACCTCGTCCACCGGTGGCAGGTCCGCGCAGTGCAGGTCCCGGTAGGCCGCGTGGTCCTCGCCGGTGAGCGCCGTGGCGATGTCGTCCGCGGTGTCCGCGGGGTCGTCGTCGAACACATGCACCACGAGCAGCACGACCGCCGCGACCAACACGGCGGCCACGCCGCCCAGCTTCCACCACCGCGCCCGTTTCACCGCACCTCCCGAGATCATCCTGGAGGTAACCGCACGGAGGCGGTGGTCGTCGAGGCGGGTGTCCTGATGCGGTCAGCTCCCGCTGGAGATGCCGAGCGGCGTGGAGCCGCCGGAACGCGCGTTGCGACCCGAGCGCAGCAGCTCCCGCCACCGGCGCACATCATGCTGCGCGGGCCTCGTCGTGGCGAGGAAATCCTCAACTCCCACTCGAGATGCCCAACGGCGTGGAGCCGCCGGAACGCGGACTGCGGCCCGTGCGCAGCAGCTCCCGCCACCGGCGCACATCATGCTGGGCCGGCCTCGTCGTGGCGAGGAAATCCTCAACTCCCGCTCGAGATGCCCAGCGGCGTGGAGCCGCCGGAACGCGGACTGTGACCCGTGCGCAGCAGCTCCCGCCACCGGCGCACATCATGCTGCGCGGGCCTCGTCGTGGCGAGGAAATCCTCAACTCCCACTCGAGATGCCCAACGGCGTGGAGCCGCCGGAACGCGGACTGCGGCCCGTGCGCAGCAGCTCCCGCCACCGGCGCACGTCATGCTGGGCCGGCGTCGTGGTGGTGAGGAAATCCCGCAGGACAGTCAGAAACCGCTGCGGCGCGGTGTGGTGCGGGAAGTGCCCGGCGCCCTCGAAGATCTCCAGCCTGCTGCCCGGCATCGCGGCGTGGGCGACCAGCGCGTGCTCGCTCGGCACGACGTGGTCCCGCGTCCCCCACACCAGCATCGTCGGGATGCCCTCCGTCAGGTAGCTGCGGTCGAGCATGTTCACCACCTGCCCGCGCCAGTCAACCACCGCGCGCAGCGTGCGCAGGAACGCCTGCCTGCTGGTCGACTCCGCGAGCCGCACGTACTTGCCGATCACGTAGTCGAGATCCGCCCCCAACCCGAACCCGCCGCCCGCCCGCAGCAGGCTCCGGAAGCGCCGCAAGCCTTCCCGCACCGGCGGGGTGCCGAGCAGCGGCAGCACCAGATCAGCGCCCGGCGCGGCCGCGAGCCGCAGCAGCGGGTGCACGCCAGCGCCGATGCCGCCGGAGCTGACCAGCACCAGCCGCTCGCAGCGTTCCGGGAACTGGTAGGCGAACTGCATCGCCACGCCACCGCCGAGCGAGTGCCCGATCACGGTCACCCGGTCGATGTCGAGCGTCGCCAGCAGGTCCCGCATCCCGCACGCATAGGCGGCCACCGAATAGTCGGCGCGCGGCTTGTCCGAACCGCCGTGGCCGAGCAGGTCCGGCGCGATCACCGTGTAGTCCCTGGTCAGCGACGCGAGCACGTCCAGCCAGGTGGACGAGTCGTCGCCGATGCCGTGGACGAACAGCAACGCGGGACCGCTGCCCGCCATGCGGTAGGCGCGCCGGTAGCCGTGGATCGTGCGGTGGCGCAGGTCGAACGTGTCCGGGCCGATCCCGGTGAGCGCGGTGTCCGGGGAACGCACCCGGCAAGCCCACCAGCCGGCTGTTACCGCTGTGTTGCCCCCGCCGAAAGAGTTTCCGCGAGCCGCGGGACCTGCAACTGCGACCACGGGCTGAACACGAACGGCGTGCGGCTCATGCTCTCCACCAGGTCGGTCCAGGCCGACCAGCGCCACTCGCACACCTCGTCCGGCTCGGGCAGCGGGTCCGCGTCGGCCTCGGCCACCCACACGGGGCAGAACTCGTTCTCCACCACGCCGCCCGCGTCCGTCGCCGTGTAGCGGAAGTCCGGCAGCACCTTCCGCAGCCCGGTGACCTCCAGGCCCAGCTCCTGCTTCGCGCGCCGCGCGATGGCCTCGGCCATGTCCTCGCCCGGGCCGGGGTGGCCGCAGAACGAGTTGGTCCACACGCCCGGCCACGTCTTCTTGCCGATCGCGCGCCGGGTCAGCAGGACGCGGCCGGCGCGGTCGAAGACGTAGCAGGAGAACGCCAGGTGCAGCGGGGTGTGCGCGTCGTGCACCGTGCGCTTCGGCGCTGTGCCGACGGGGTCGAAGCGCTCGTCGAGCAGCACCACGAGTTCTTCCTGGGCCACGTGACCTGCCTTCCGGTGTCAGGAGGAGCGGCGCGGCCGGGGCTGGCA
Organism: Amycolatopsis sp. NPDC006125; assembly: GCF_040614195.1. Classification (NCBI taxonomy): domain Bacteria; kingdom Bacillati; phylum Actinomycetota; class Actinomycetes; order Pseudonocardiales; family Pseudonocardiaceae; genus Amycolatopsis; species Amycolatopsis sp. NPDC006125. The sequence continues at coordinate 30,866 of NZ_JBEXTZ010000015.1, read as the reverse complement.
GCGCGGGCAGAAGTAGGACGACCGGTTCATGAACGGCTCGCGGCGGATGGGCGTGCCGCAGCGGCGGCAGGGGCGGTCGCCCTGGCCGTAGACGTTCAGCGAGCGGTCGAAGTAGCCGGACTGGCCGTTGACGTTGACGTACAGCGCGTCGAACGACGTGCCGCCGGCGTGGAGCGCCTCGTTCATCACCTCGGTGGCCGCTTCGAGGACGGCCGCGCCCTGGGCGCGGGTGAGCTTCTCGGTGGGGCGGGCCCAGTGCAGCCGGGCGCGCCAGAGGGACTCGTCGGCGTAGATGTTGCCGACCCCGGACACGAGCGTCTGGTCGAGCAGGGCGCGCTTGATCTCGGTGCGGCGGGAGCGCAGGGCCTTGACCGCCTGGGCCGGGTCGAACGCCGGGTCCATCGGGTCGCGGGCGATGTGCGCGATCGGCGCGGGCAGGAGCGTGCCGTCGGAGGTGACGAGATCGGCCAGCGCGAGCCCGCCGAAGGTCCGCTGGTCGACGAACCGCAGCTCGGGGCCGCCGTCGTCGAACCGGATGCGGACGCGCAGGTGCTTCTCGTCGGGGGCGCCCTCGGGCTGCACGAGCATCTGACCGCTCATGCCCAGGTGCGCGAGGATCGCTTCCTTGTCCGACAGCTCCAGCCACAGGTACTTGCCACGCCGCCGCGCGGCCTCGACGCGCGCCCCGGCGAGCCTTCCGGTGAAGTCCTCGGGGCCCAGCTCGTGACGGCGGATCGCGCGGGGGTGCAGCACCTCGACACGAGCGATCCCGCGGCCCGCCACGTGGGCCTGCAGCCCGCGGCGCACCACTTCTACTTCGGGAAGCTCCGGCACCACACCACCCTATCCACGACCCCCGACAATTCCCGACGTCCGACCGGGTCGCATGACGACGACACAGCGTGACAGCGTGCTTCCAGTGGAACGCCGAACCCGCACGAGATATGCCGGGAACGACGAAGCCGGGCCGCTGCACCGACGGCAGCGACCCGGCTTCGCACGAGATCTACTCCGAGCCCTCCGGCTTCAGCTCCTCGGAAAGAGCCCGCCAAGCGGTCTCGGCGGCCTTCTGCTCGGCTTCCTTCTTCGTGGTGCCGTTGCCGTTGCCGAAGTCGCGGCCGGCGACCAGCACCGTGGCGCTGAACTCCTTGCGGTGGTCCGGCCCGGTGTCCTCCACCTTGTACTCCGGCACACCCAGCCCGGCCGACGCGGTCAGCTCCTGCAGGCTCGTCTTCCAGTCCAGCCCGGCACCGCGCAGCGGCGCCTCCGCCAGCAGCGCGTCGAACAGCCGGTGCACCAGCTCGCGAGCCGCGTCGATGCCGTGCGCGAGGTACGCCGCACCGATCACGGCCTCCAGACCGTCGGCGAGGATGCTCGCCTTGTCACGGCCACCGGTGAGCTCCTCGCCCTTGCCGAGGAGGAGGTGCGCGCCGAGCCCACCGGGACCCAGCCCCCGCGCGACCCCGGCCAGGGCGTGCATGTTGACCACACTGGCCCGCAGCTTCGCGAGCTGCCCCTCCGGCAGCTCGGGGTGCGTGCGGTACAGGTGGTCGGTGACGACCAGACCGAGCACGGCGTCACCGAGGAACTCGAGCCGCTCGTTCGGCGGCAACCCACCGTTCTCGTACGCGTACGAGCGGTGGGTGAGCGCCAGCGTGAGCAGCTCGGCGTCGAGTTCGACGCCGAGCGCTTCGAGCAACGGTTTCGGGTCGGCGGCCGGCCCTCCCGATCTCGACCTGCCCCCCATACTGGTCAGCGACCTCAGGCGGGCTCGACGACCTGACGACCGTCGTACTGGCCGCAGGTCGGGCAGGCCACGTGCTGCGGCTTCGGCTGCCGGCAGGCCCGGTTCTGGCAGGGCACCAGCTGCACGGGCGTCGCCTTCCACTGCGCACGACGGTGGCGCGTGTTGGAGCGCGACATCTTCCGCTTCGGGACGGCCACGACTGAATCTCCTCATCCACGGTTCGCTCACGCGGGCGCGAGCGTGCTTACTCAGGTGCTTACGAGCTGATGCCCGTCAGGCTTGCCGGCCGGGCCCGCCGGAGGACGAGTCGTCGAAACGCTCGACCAGCGCGGCCCACCGAGGGTCTATCGTCTCATGCCCGTGTCCGGGCTCGAGATCGGCCCACTTCCCGCCGCAATCGGGGCACAGCCCCGGGCAGTCCTCGCGGCACAGCGGGACCTGCGGCAGCGCCAGCACGACGGCGTCACGGACCAGCGGTTCGAGGTCGATCCGGTCGTCGACGAGGCGCATGACCTCGTCCTCGTCGGTCGTCTCGTCCGTGGTCGAGTCGGGGTAGGCGAACAGCTCGGTGAGCTCGACCTCGACCTCGTCGTCGATCGGGTCGAGGCAGCGGGAGCAGGCGCCGGTGGTCCGCACCACGGCGGAGCCGGTGACCAGCACGCCCTCGACCACCGACTCGAGCAGCAGGTCCAGCTCGACCTCGGCGCCCTTCGGCACCACGATCACATCGGGCACGCCCCACTCGACGGCGGTGGGCGCCGTGCGCTGGATGGTCCGGCTCAGGCCGGCGCGCCGGCCCAGCTCACGGGTGTCGACGACCCACGGGTTGCGGGCGTCGGAAGAGTCATTGTGCTGAGACATGGGTCCGTTGAGTAGAGGGCGGAAGGCAACCCCACCACTCTACGCCGCGATCAGGGCTGGAAGTCGTACAGGGGCGTGGGGCGCTGGCCGAGGCTCGACGGGCCGCGCAGGTGGTTGCGGCCGGAGTCGACCGTCCGCAGCGTGGTGGACAGCAGCTCGGAGAACTCGGCGAGCTTGCCGTCGACGTAGGCGTCGCAGTCGGCGCGCTGCCGGTCGGCCTCGGCGTGGGCCTCGTCCACGATCCGTGCGGACTCGGCGTGCGCGGCCTGCACGACCTCGGTCTGGGACACCAGCCGGGACTGCTCGTGGCGGCCGTCCTCGACGGCGCGCTCGTAGGCGTCGCGACCGGCCTGCATCATGCGCTCGGCCTCGGCGCGGGCCCGCTCGGTCAGGTTGTGGTACTCGGCCTGGCCCGCGGCGATCATCCGCTCGGCCTCCGCGCGCGCGTCGGCCATGACCTGCTCGGCGCGCGCCTGCGCGTCGGCGATCATGCGCTCGGCCTCGGCGGCGGCCTCGGAGGTGACCCGCTCGGCCTCGGCGTTGGCGTCGCCCACCGTCGTCTCGGCCTGGTGGCGCGCCTTGTTGATCAGCTCGTCGCGCTGGTCGAGCACGTCCTGCGCGTCGTCGACCTCGCGGGGCAGCGCGTCGCGCACGTCGTCGAGCAGTTCGAGGACGTCCCCGCGGGGAACCACGCAGCTGGACGTCATCGGCACCCCGCGTGCCTCTTCCACGATCGTGACGAGCTCGTCCAGCGCCTCGAACACCCGGTACACAGCGACTCCCTAGGTGGCCTTTCCCCATCCGGCTTGACCACAAGTCTGCCCGTTTCTCCGGGGAAAGGGGGGAACGCTGCGTCACCGGGCGTGTCAAGGGGAACCGTCAGGAATTCACGTCCACCAGGTCGAAGCTCGCGTAGTGGTCGCCGGTGTAGAAGTACTCCCCCGCCGAGCCGGTGACGATGCGGCGCGCGCCGCGGTCGTCGCTGCCGGGCGTCTCCACGGTGTACTCGTGGTAGTAGCCGCTCGCGCAGGCCGGCAGCAGCCCTTCGCGGTTCTGGAAGACCGTCCCGTCCTGCTCGTACGGGTACGGGCCGCCCTGCTGGATCAGCTCGTAGGTGTCGGTGGCCTCGGCGGGCAGCGAGGACAGCGCGACCACCGTGAAGCCGGAGGTGTCGCCACACTCGGCCTGAGCGGTGGACAGCGGCGCGGCCGAGGCGGGAGCGGCCGGCCCGAACCCGGTGAACAACGTGAGGACGACCGCGAGCAGCGCACCGGCCACCCGGGACTTCGTGATGTTGGTCATTTTCGGACCGTAGCCCGAACGCGTTACCCGTAGGAGGCCGTCAGGTGAACGAGCCCGAAGTCCCGACGAAAGTCGTCGCCCGATCAGGCGCGTTCGGCGAGTTTCGCGGTGAGCCGCTCGAAGACCACGTCCGGCACCAGGTTCTTCACGTCGCCGCCGTAGGTGGCGACCTCCTTGACCAGCGAGCTGGACACGAAGCCGTAGGCCGGGTTGTTCGACATCAGCAGGGTCTCGACGCCGGAGAGCTCCCGGTTCATCTGCGCCATCTGCAGCTCGTAGTCGAAGTCGCTGACCGAGCGCAGGCCCTTGGCGATCGCCGCGATGTCGTGCTGCCTGCAGTAGTCCACGAGCAGCCCGTGCCACGAATCGACGCGGACGTTGGGCAGGTGCGCGGTGATCTCGCGCAGCATGTCCAGCCGCTCCTCGATGGTGAACATGCCCTTCTTGGACTTGTTGATCATGACCGCGACCACGACCTCGTCGAACAGCTTCGCCGCCCGCTCGATGATGTCGAGGTGGCCGTTGGTCACCGGGTCGTAGGAGCCTGGACACACCGCACGCCGCATGTGGCGGACGCTATCAAGCTCTACCCGCCGTGGCGCGGTGAAGTGACGTACTCCGCCCAGTACAAGGCCGTGTCGCCGTAGCGCGAGGTGCGCAGCGGCGCGAACCCGGCGGGCCAGTCCGGTTCGCCGTCGCGCAGCGCCCGCTCGACGATCACCAGCCCGTCCTCGACGATCCAGCCGCCCGCGCCCAACGCGGCCAGCACCGCGCCGATCTTCTCCGCGCCCACCGAGTAGGGCGGATCGGCCAGCACGAGGTGGAACGGCTCGTCGGCGGGCTGCGCCAGCACCGTCTCGACCGGGCCGGAGCGCACCGAACCGCCCAGCCCGAGCGCGCTCACGTTGGCTTTGAGGACCTGCACCGCGCGCCGGTCGGACTCGACGAACACCGCGTCCGCCGCGCCCCGCGAGAGCGCCTCCAGCCCCAGCGCGCCGGAACCGGCGTAGAGGTCGAGCACCCGCGCGTCGGTCAACTCGCCCGCCGCCTCCAGCGCGTTGAACAACGCCTCCCGCACGCGCTCGGACGTCGGCCGCGTGCCCTGCGCCGGCACCTTGAGCCGCCGCCCGCTCGCCGCCCCGGCCACGATCCTCGTCACAGCCCCATCATCGCGCTGTGTTCTGCGCGGTGTTTTGCCCAGGACCCGGTGAACGGCCCGCGGGGCACGCGTAGAGTCAATCTTCCTGTTGCCGGCGAGTGAGCTGTAGGAGCGCTGCGTGTCGGAACCTCGGGTCAGACGGGCCGAGATCGCCATCGAACAACACCACGTGGACCGCGTCTACACCCGGCTCGCCGAACTCCGGGCGCAGGCGGAGGCGATGCGTGCCAAGGGCTACGAGATCGGCCACGGCGCCCAGCGCGAAGCCGTTTTCGAGCAGGCCTCGATGCTGTTCGAGCGCGACATGATGGTCCACCACGCGACCCAGACGCTGCAGACCCTGGACGCCGAGTACGAAGGCCTGGTCTTCGGACGGCTCGACCACACCACCGGCGAGAAGATCTACGTCGGCCGCCTCGGCATCCGCGACGCCGAGTTCGACAACCTCGTGACCGACTGGCGCGCCCCGGCCGCCGCCGCGTTCTACCAGGCCACCGCCGAGGAGCCGATGGACGTGGTGCGCCGCCGCGTCATCCGCTGCTCCGGGCAGACCGTGCTCGACGTGGACGACGACGTGCTGATCCCGGACGCGGTCGGCGACGACATGCAGGTGGTCGGCGAGGGCGCGCTGATGGCGGCGCTGGGCCGGTCGCGCGGCGACAAGATGCGCGACATCGTCGCGACCATCCAGAAGGAACAGGACGAGGTCATCCGGGCGCCGTGGCGCGGTGTCACGGAAATCACCGGCGGCCCAGGCACCGGCAAGACCGCCGTGGCGCTGCACCGCGCGGCCTACCTGCTGTACCGGTACCGCCGCCAGCTCGGCGGGGCCGGGGTGCTGGTGGTCGGCCCGTCCGGGGTCTTCACGAACTACATCTCGCGCGTGCTGCCGTCGATGGGCGAGACGAACGTCGAGCTGCGCGCGCTGGGCGCGGTGCTCGACGGCATCAGCACCGACCGGCAGGACCCGGCGCCGCTCGCCGCGATCAAGGGCTCGCTGCGGATGCGCAAGGTGCTGGCGAAGGCACTGCGGGACACGCCGCCGGACGTGCCCGACGAGATGCGGATCGTCTACAAGGGCGACGTCCTCAAGCTCAACCGCAAGGAGCTGGAGAAGGTCCGCCGCAAGGTGCACGGCCACGGCGGGCCGCCGAACCGCTCGCGGGTGCGGGCGGCCGAGGCGCTGCTGGAGGCGCTGGCCGACCGGGCCGAGGAGAACGCGCGCGCCGACGGCCGCTCGATCGAGCGCGCCGAGGTGATCCACGACCTCGGCGAGCGGATCGACTTCCACCGCTTCCTGGTCGTGTGGTGGCCGGTGCTGTACCCGGGCGAGATCCTGCGGTGGCTGGGCGATCCGCGGCGCCTGACCAAGGCGGCACGCGGCGTGCTGACCCCGGCCGAGGTCGACCTGCTGGCCGCCTCGTTCGCCGACCGCGAGCGCGAGTGGACGGTCGCCGACGTGGCGTTGCTGGACGAGCTGCGCGTACTGGTCGGCCCGCCGCCCAAGCGCCGCCGCCGGGCGCAGCAGATCGAGCTGGACGCGGCGCCGCCGGAGCGCGGGTCGCAGGGCAAGCCGCACCGGCCGGAGCACTACGACGAGTACTCGCACATCGTGGTCGACGAGTCGCAGGACCTCTCGCCGATGCAGTGGCGGATGGTCGGCAGGCGCGGCAAGTACGCCAGCTGGACGGTGGTCGGCGACCCGGTGCAGAGCTCGTGGCCGGATCCGGAGGAGGCGGCGCAGGCCCGGACGCAGGTGTTCGGCGCGCGCACCCCGGTCCGCCGCTACACGCTGCGCACCAACTACCGGAACTCGGCGGAGATCTTCGACCTGGCCGCCCGCGTGGTCGCCGGGCACGCCGCCGAGGGCGAGCTGCCGCGCGCGGTCCGGACCACCGGGATCGAGCCGGACGTGCGGCTGGTCGAGCGCGGCAGCGTGGAGAGCGCGGTGCAGGCGGCGGCGAAGGAGCTGCTGGACGCGGTCGAGGGCACGGTCGGCGTGGTGTGCGCCATGGACCGCGTCGCCGAGGTCGGCGCGTGGGTGCGGGGGCAGGCGGACGAGCGGCTCAAGGTCGTCGGCAGCCTGGACGCCAAGGGCCTGGAGTACGACGCCGTCGTGCTGGTCGAGCCGACCGAGCTGATCACCGAGTCGCTCACCGGGCGGCGCGTGCTCTACGTCGCACTGACCCGCGCGACGCAGCAGCTGACGGTCGTGGCCTCCGACGACGAGTGGCTGCCTGCGGAATAAATCACGAAAAACGCAACGCCTTCGTTAGCCCCCGCCATTTCCCGGGCAATTACCATGCACGGCGAGACCGATCGTCTCTTCGTGGTGTCACGGGACTGTGGATGGAGCACCTCATGGCAGGTTGGGTGCGTGCTGCGCGCCGTACGGCGGCCTCGATCGGCCTCGCCGTGGCGTTGCTCACGACGGGCGTCGCCTGTACGGGCGACGACAACGCGAGCACCGGCGGCGAGGTTTCGGCTGGTCAGGGCGTCATCGGCGAAGCGCCGGTAGCGAGCGACGCGGACCTGGCGGCCAGCCCGACGGCGCAGGCCATCAAGGCCCGCGGCACGCTCGTCATCGGCGGCGACGAGAACCTGCCCCTGCTGTCGCAGCGGAATCCGATCACCGGAAGCACCGACGGATTCGACGCGACACTTGGAAAAATGCTCGCGAAATACATCATCGGCAGGCCGAACGTCAACATCGTGACGACCACACCGGAAACCCGGGAAGCGATGCTGAAAACGGGCACGGTGGACGCGGTGATCCGGATCTACACGATCACCGCGGAGCGGGCGCAACGGGTCGCGTTCGCCGGGCCGTACCTGCTGTCCGGGCAGGCGATCGCCACCCTCAAGGGCACCACCGGCATCGACGACCCCGGCGACCTCAACGGCAAGACCGTCCTCGCGGTCGCCGGGACGACCAGCGTCGCGGCGATCCAGCAGCGCGCGCCCGGCGCGAAGATCACCACGTTCGGCACCGCCGAGGAGTGCGTGCAGGCGCTGGAGCAGGGCAAGGGCGACGCGTACGTGCACGACCTGACCGTGCTGGCCGGCGAGGCGCAACTGGACTCGAAGCTGCAGATCAGCGGGCAGCCGTTCACCAGCGAGCCGTACGGCATCGGCCTCAAGCTCGACGACGACTCGTTCAAGCGGTTCGTCAACGAGTGGCTGCGCAAGATCGAGGCCGCCGGGCTGTGGCAGCGGGCCTGGCAGGAGACGCTGGGCACGGTCGTGACCGGCGGCGTACCGTCCCCGCCCGCGATCGGCTCGGTCCCCGGCTCGTGACCGCTACCCCCGCATCGGGACGACCCCGCAGGTGACCGCCGCGCCGCCGTCCGGCGGGGCGGTGAACACCGTCGGGCGCAGCCCCTCCTGGTGCTCGATCGGCACCGTCCGCCCCGCGAGCGGCCGCAGCGCGTCGAGCAGGTAGCGCGCCTGGTGGATGGCGCTCAGCAGGCCGCCGGAGACGCTCGCCTTGCCCACCTGCTCCGATCCCCCCGCTGTGCGGGTCACTTGTCGGCTCCACATGCGCGCACCAGTGAAGATCGGCAACGCGTCCTCCCGCGACGCCGCGCTCGCCACCGCCCTGCGCAGAGTGAGGCCCGCCATTGAACCCGCGGCAGGCGTGGGGAAGCGACCCCGGGGTGCCCAGGACAGCGCGTGCGAGCCGGAGCGTGCGATCCGATGTCACCGCGGGGATGCGAAGCCCGGCCGTTGTAAGCGCGCGGCCCTGGGATCTTCTGTTCCCTGCCACGCCCGGCGGTGTCTGCTGACCATCGCCGAGGGGTAGGACAAAACCGGGAAGAGCCGCGGCCAGGGCCGCGTTGGACGTTGCCGTGAAGCCTCTGTCCGATGTCGCGTTGTCCGTGCTGGACCTGTCCCCCATCCCGAGCGGCGCGGACGCGCGCACCGCGCTCCGCGGGTCCGTCGAGCTGGCCCGGCACGCCGAGCGGCTCGGCTACCGCCGGTTCTGGGTGGCCGAGCACCACAACATGCCCGGCGTGGCGAGCTCGGCGACGACCGTCCTGATGAGCCACGTCGCGGCGGCCACCGAGACCATCCGCGTCGGTTCCGGCGGCATCATGCTGCCCAACCACGCGCCGCTCGTGGTGGCCGAGCAGTTCGGGATGCTGGAGGCCTTCCACCCGGGCCGCATCGACCTCGGCATCGGCCGCGCCCCCGGCACCGACCAGCGCACGGCGCTCGCGCTGCGCCGGTCCCCGCAGGCGCTCGGCGCGGACGACTTCCCGGAGCAGCTGACCGAGCTGATGGGCTACTTCGACGGCGCGGGCGCGGTGCGCGCGGTGCCGAGGTACAAGCCGCCGGTGTGGCTGCTCGGGTCGAGCGGGTTCAGCGCGCGGCTGGCCGGCTCGCTCGGGTTGCCGTTCGCCTTCGCCCACCACTTCAGCGCGCGCAACACGATCCCGGCGGTCGAGCTGTACCGCGAGTCGTTCCGGCCGTCGGAGGCGCTGTCCGAGCCCTACGTGATGCTCGGCGCGGCGGTGATCTGCGCGGACACCGACGAGCAGGCGCGGTGGCTGGCCGGGCCGAGCGGCCTGCAGTTCCTGCAGCTGCGCCGCGGCAACCCGATCCCGCTGCCGTCACCCGAGGAGGCCGCCGAGTACCCGTACTCGGACATCGACCGGCACTTCGTGGACGAGCGCCTCGGCACGACGATCCACGGCTCGCCGTCGAACGTCCGGAAGGGCCTGGAGACGCTGGTCGCGGACACCGGCGCCGACGAGATCATGATCACCACGATGGTCCACGGCGAGGCCGACCGCCTGCGCTCCTACGAGCTGGTGGCCGGCCTCGCCCGCGACTAGGACAGCCAGGCGGTGCGCACCGGCGGCATCCCGCTGCCGCCGCGCGCCGTCGGCTTCACGGCGAGGATCTGGTTCACCCCGATCGCGCCGCTTTCGAAGCTCAGCGCGCACGCGGCCATGTACAGCCGCCACACGCGGGCCCGTCCGGCGCCGCTCAGGCGAACGGCTTCGTCCCAGTTCGCCTCCAGGTTGGCGACCCACGCGCGCAACGTGCGCCCGTAGTGCTCGCGCAGCGCCTCGACGTCACGCACCTCGAAGCCGGCCTCTTCGAGCGCGCCCGCCATCACGCTGACCGGCTCCAGCTCGCCGTCCGGGAAGACGTACCGGTCGATGAACGACGTCTTCTGGTCGCGCGGCGGCACCGACGGGTGCCGCGAGATGGCGTGGTTGAGCAGCCGTCCCTCCGGGCGCAGCAGCTCGAACAGCGATTTCGCGTACACCGGCAGCATCGACGCGCCCACGTGCTCGGCCATCCCGATGCTGGAGATCGCGTCGTACGGCCCGTCGGACACCTCGCGGTAGTCCTGCACCCGGATCTCCACCAGGTCCGACAGCCCCTCCTCGGCGACCCGCTTGCGGGCGAAGTCGGCCTGCGCCTGCGACAGCGTGACGCCGACCGCGTGCGCGCCGTACTCCTTGGCCGCGTGGATGACGAAGGTGCCCCAGCCGCAGCCGACGTCGAGCACCCGCATGTCTTCGCGCAGGCCGAGCTTGCGCGCGACCAGGTCGACCTTCGCGGTCTGCGCCTGCTCCAGCGTGGTCTCCGGCTTCGCCCACACCGCACACGAGTACGTCATGGACGGCCCGAGCACCAGCGCGTAGAAGTCGTTGCCGACGTCGTAGTGGTGCGAGATGGCGGCCGCGTCGCGCCGCCGGGAGTGCATGCGCCCGGCGAGCTTGATCTCCTCGGGCGGCGGCTTCGGCGGGAACCCGACGATGCCCAGCTTCAGCGCCGCCTTCGCGAGATCGCGCCGCAGCGACCACGTCAGGTCCACGTCGAAGTCGACGTCGTAGACCAGGTCGTGCAGCCGTTCCAGGGCTTCCACGAACGGCCCCTCGACGTCGAGCTCGCCCGCGACATGCGCCCGCGAGACGCCGAGTTCGTTCGGCGCCCACAGCAGCCGGCGCAGCGCCCGGCGGTGCCTGATGTGCAGGACCGGCGCGTCCGGCGGGCCGGTTTCACTGCCGTCCCAGCAACGAATCCGGATCGGGACAACCTGGCCGAGCGCCGTGTGCAGGAGTTCACCAACGGCGCCGGCGACTCCGCCTGCGCTACCCACGAACCTCATTCAAGCACGCGCCCCGCGAAATCGCTTGTATTAGCGAAGTAATTCACCAATGGTGTGCAGCACGGGTGCCAGAATCGCCAGTTCCTCCCGTTTGCCGGAAACGCATTCGGTGACGCCCGCGCCCACGACCTCGAACTCCGCGAGCGCGCGCAGCCCGTCGACGAGCTGCGTCACGCTCATCCCATCGGGTTCCGGGTAGTCCATTCCGGCGAACGCGGACGGGTCCAGAACGTCGAGATCAACATGGACGTACAGCCGTTCGATACCGGCATCGCGGACTTCCGCGACAATCCGCGACGGTTCTCCCGTAACCAGCCGGACCCGGCCCGCCTCGATTTCGTCCCGTTCCGCCGGGTCCAACGCCCGGGCGCCGACGAGCACCGCGCGGCCCGGCTCCAGCGCGGGCGCGGCCGCGAACGCGGGATCGCCGTCGCCCAGCAGCGACCGCAGGACCATTCCGTGGAAGGCGCCCGACGGTGAACTGGCCGGGGTGTTGAGGTCGGCGTGCGCGTCGAACCACACCACGCCGAACCGCTCACCGTGCCGGGCGCGGGCGGCGGCGACCGGCACCAGGTCGGCCGCGCAGTCCCCGCCGACGGTGAGCACCGGGCCGTCGGCGAGCGCTTCGGCGTGCCGCTTCTTGTTGTCCAGCAACGCTTCCCGGTTCGCGACGCCCTCCACGACGGGTGTTTCGCCCGCCTCCAAACGCACCTCGCGCACCGGCACGTCGAGCACCTCCGCCGCGAACGCGGAAAGGGCCCGGCACCCCGCGGGCAGATCGCCCGCCCGGGGTGTCCGGGCCCCTTGCCACTGCGGCACCGCTTGGATCAGCACGGCGCCGACCCTAACGACGGCACGGGTGCCGCCGCACGCGGTTTTACTCCAGCACGATCAGGAGGTCGCCGCCCTCGACCTGCTGGACCGAGTTGATCGCCAGGCGGGCGACCTTCCCGGACTCGGACGCCGTGATCGCCGCCTCCATCTTCATCGCCTCGATGGTCGCCACCGTGGCGCCCGCGGCGACCTCGTCGCCTTCGGCCACCGACAGCGTGACCACACCCGCGAACGGCGCGGCGACCTGCTTCGGGTCGGACTTGTCGGCCTTCTCCGCGGCGGGCAGGTCCGCGGCCACCGACCGGTCGCGCACCTGGATCGGGCGCAGCTGGCCGTTCAGCGTGGCCATCACGGTCCGCATGCCGCGCTCGTCGGCCTCGCCGACCGCTTCCAGCTCGAACAGCAGCCGCACGCCGGGCTCCAGGTCGACGGCGTACTCCTCGCCCGGGCGCAGACCGTAGAAGAAGTCCTTGCTCGGCAGCACGCTGGTGTCGCCGTAGGCGCGGCGGTGCTCCTCGAACTCCTTGGTGGGCCCGGGGAACAGCAGGCGGTTCAGCGTCGCGCGGCGGTCCTTGGCCAGCCCCTCGCGGTCCTCGGCGGACAGCTCGGCGACCGGCTTGGGCTCGGCGCGGCCCTCCAGCGCCTTGGTGCGGAACGGCTCCGGCCAGCCGCCGGGCGGGTCGCCCAGCTCGCCGCGCAGGAACCCGATCACCGAGTCCGGGATGTCGTAGCGGTTCGGCTCGGCCTCGAACTTCTCCGGCTCGACACCGGCGCCGACCAGGTGCAGCGCGAGGTCGCCGACCACCTTGGACGACGGCGTGACCTTGACCAGGTGGCCCAGGATCTTGTCGGCCGCCGCGTACATCGCCTCGATCTCCTCGAAGCGGTCGCCAAGGCCCAGCGCCTTCGCCTGCGTGCGCAGGTTGGACAGCTGGCCGCCGGGGATCTCGTGGTCGTACACGCGGCCGGTCGGCGAGGCCAGGCCCGCCTCGAACGGCGCGTAGATCTTGCGCACGATCTCCCAGTACGGCTCCAGGTCGCCGACCGCGCGCAGGCTCAGCCCGGACGGCCGCGCCGAGTGGTCGGTGGCCGCGACGATCGCCGACAGCGACGGCTGCGAGGTGGTCCCGGCCATCGACGCGACCGCGCCGTCGACCGCGTCCGCACCCGCGTTGATCGCCGCGAGGTAGGTGCCCAGCTGACCACCCGCGGTGTCGTGGGTGTGGATGTGCACCGGGAGGTCGAACTCCTTGCGCAGCGCGGAAACCAGCTTCTCCGCGGCGGGCGCGCGCAGCAGGCCGGCCATGTCCTTGATCGCCAGGACGTGCGCACCCGCGCCGACGATCTGCTCGGCCAGCTTGAGGTAGTAGTCCAGCGTGTACAGCTTCTCGCCGGGGTCGGACAGGTCCGAGGTGTAGCAGAGCGCCACCTCGGCGACGGCCTTCCCGGTCTCCCGCACGGCCTCGATGGCCGGGCGCATCTGCTCGACGTCGTTGAGGGCGTCGAAGATGCGGAAGATGTCGATGCCGGTGTTGGTGGCCTCCTCGACGAAGGCGTTGGTCACCTCGGTCGGGTACGGCGTGTAGCCGACGGTGTTGCGGCCGCGCAGCAGCATCTGCAGGCAGATGTTCGGCACGGCTTCACGCAGCTGCGCCAGCCGCTCCCACGGGTCCTCGGCGAGGAACCGCAGGGCGACGTCGTAGGTCGCGCCACCCCAGCACTCCAGCGACAGCAGCTGCGGCAGGGTGTGCGCCACGACCGGCGCGACGGCCAGCAGGTCCTTCGTGCGCACGCGGGTCGCGAGCAGCGACTGGTGCGCGTCGCGGAACGTCGTGTCCGTGACACCCAGCGTCGGCGACTCCCGCAGCCAGCGGGCGAACCCCTCCGGGCCCAGCTCGGTCAGCTTCTGCTTCGACCCGGCCTGCGGCTCGCCCGAGGGCAGCGACGGCAGCTTCGTGGTCGGGTCGATCAGCCGCGGGCGTTCGCCGTGCGGCTTGTTGACCGTGACGTCGGCGAGGTAGGTCAGCAGGCGCGTGCCGCGGTCGGCCGAGTGCCGCGCGGTCAGCAGGTGCGGGCGCTCCTCGATGAACGAGGTGGTGACGCGCCCGGCCGCGAAGTCCGGGTCGTCCAGCACGGCCTGCAGGAACGGGATGTTCGTGGAAACGCCGCGGATGCGGAACTCCGCGAGGGCACGGCGGGCGCGGCCCACCGCGGTCTTGAAGTCGCGGCCGCGGCAGGTGAGCTTCACCAGCATCGAGTCGAAGTGCGCGCTGATCTCGGTGCCCGCGAACGCGGTGCCGCCGTCGAGGCGGATGCCGGAGCCGCCGGGCGAGCGGTAGGCGCTGATCATGCCGGTGTCCGGGCGGAACCCGTTGGCCGGGTCCTCGGTGGTGATGCGGCACTGCATGGCCGCGCCGCGCAGGTAGACCTTCTCCTGGGACAGGCCGAGGTCCGCCAGGGTCTCGCCGGCGGCGATGCGCAGCTGCGACTGCACCAGGTCGACGTCGGTGACCTCCTCGGTCACCGTGTGCTCCACCTGGATGCGCGGGTTCATCTCGATGAAGACGTGGTTGCCGTCCTTGTCGAGCAGGAACTCGACGGTGCCCGCGTTGCGGTAACCGATCTTGCGGGCGAACGCGACGGCGTCGTTGCAGATGCGGTCGCGCAGCTCGGGGTCGAGGTTCGGCGCCGGAGCCAGCTCGATGACCTTCTGGTGGCGCCGCTGCACCGAGCAGTCGCGCTCGAAGAGGTGGATGACGTTGCCCGCGCCGTCGGCGAGGATCTGGACCTCGATGTGCCGCGGGTCGACGACAGCCTTTTCGAGGAACACGGTGGGGTCGCCGAAGGCCGATTCGGCCTCGCGCATCGCGGCCTCGACCGACTCGCGCAGGTGCGCGGGGTCGTTGACGCGGCGCATCCCGCGGCCGCCACCACCGGCGACGGCCTTGACGAACACGGGGAACCCGATCTCCTCGGCGGCCGCGGTCAGCTCGTCGACGTCGGTCGACGGCTGGGACGAGCCGAGCACCGGCACGCCGGCGTCGCGGGCGGCCGCCACGGCGCGCGCCTTGTTACCCGTCAGTTCCAGGATTTCCGCGCTCGGGCCGACGAAGGTGATGCCGGCTTCCTCGCACGCGCGCGCGAGATCGGGGTTCTCGGACAGGAATCCGTAACCGGGGTAGACCGCGTCCGCGCCGGCTTTCCGCGCGGCGCCGACGATCTCCTCGACGTCGAGATAGGCGCGGACCGGGTGTCCCGGCTCGCCGATCTCGTAGGCTTCGTCGGCCTTCAGACGGTGCAGCGAGTTGCGGTCCTCGTGGGGGAACACCGCCACTGTGCCCGCGCCCAGCTCGTAGCCCGCGCGGAACGCCCGGATGGCGATCTCCCCGCGGTTGGCGACCAGCACCTTGCGAAACATGCCCGGTCCTTCCCTGTTCACGGATCGGTAGTGCTGTGACGTTACCCTGCCGATCCCGCTCGTCGGGAGTTCTGTCCCGGGTGATGGACATCATCCGGGACGTGCGCATGCCGCACAGAAGTACGGGGTATTTCGGCTTTCAGCTCTCCCAGGCAGATACCACCCCCGCTTGACATGTGCGAAAATCGCACTAAGGATGAGCGTGTGGAGTGGACCGAAATCGGCGAGCGCGTTCGCGAGGCGCGCGTGAGCGCTGGGCTGTCCCAGGGCGAGCTGGCCGCCGAGATCGGCCTCGACCGTACGATGATCGTGAAGGTCGAGCGCGGAGCACGGCGCTTGGACGCCCTGGAAGTCGCGCGTCTCGCCGAAGCCCTCGCCGTGCCGCTCGGGTACTTCCTGGATCCACGTCCTGCGGTGGTTTCCCGGCGCAGCAGTCCGCTCCTGGACGACACAGGGACAAATTCCGGCCGGGCTGAATCGCGTCTGGAAGCGGCGCTGTTCGAGTGGCTGGGGGAAGTTCGTCAACTGATTGACCTCGGATTGCTGTCGGCTCTCGAACCGCTGACCTTCCCAGGCAAGGTGGACGGACCAACCGCTGCGCGGGAAGCCGCACGCTGGTTGCGCAAGCACCTGGGCCTGGGCGTCGGACCGATCGACACGATGATGTCAGTGTGCGAGCGCGCCGGGCAATTCCTGCTCGTCACCGAGCTGACCGGTGATGGTGCATCGCTGACGGACGACGGGCTGGCGGTGGCGGTCGTGAACAGCGCGGCGGATCCCGGTCGCCGCCGGGCCACTGCCGCTCACGAACTCGGCCACCTCGTTCTCGGTGACGAGTACTCGACGGACCTTGGTGTTGCGGCCTCCCGGGAGGACCGGGAACGCGCGATCGACGCGTTCGCCGCCGAACTGCTGCTGCCAGTCTCGGTGGTCAGGGAAGGCTGGCCGCGGGAGGAGGTACCGGCTCGCGAGTTCCTGATCGAGCTCGCCGCCCGCTACCAGACCTCGTGGTCGACAGCGATCAGGCAGGCGCAGCACGCCGAGGTCGTGGAAGGGAGCACGGCTCGTCGGTGGCGCGCGAGCACGCCGACACGCGCCGAAATGCTCGAAGCTCTCGGATGGGCCCCGCAGCCAGATCTCACCTCCGTGACAGTCCCGCCCTCGTTCGCGCACGCGGTCATGGAAGCCTGGAGGTCCGATCAGATCACCTCGGATCGTGCTGTCGAACTGCTGCACGGCCAAATCACCATCGACGATCTCCCTCCGCGTGATGACGCCGAGTTGGCGCCCTGAACGATGCTCGTCTTCGACGCAACCTGTCTGAGCCACTTCGCACTCGCGGAACGGCTCGACGTCCTGCACGACCTCGTTCTCGACGACGAGTGCCGGACGACAGACGTCGTCCGGGACGAGCTGCGTCAAGGTCTGAGCACCCATCCGGCCTTGCGGGATGCCATCGAGGCGGACTGGCTCGTGCCTGCACGACTGGACACGATCGAGGAGTTGCAGTGTTTCGCAAAGTGGTGTCGGCGCATCGGCGGTGAGCCCCGCAACCGCGGGGAGTCCAGTGTGTTCGCTGCGGTGGAACGACACGGCGGCGTGGCGATCACCGAGACGATCGCGACGCGGTGCGCGTCGGCCGTGCCTACGGTCTGTCCGTGCACGGGTCGCTCTGGCTCCTCGCCCGAGCTTGCGGCGCCGGGAAGGTCACCGAAGTCGGTGCGGGCAACCTCATCGAACGCCTCCGCGAAACCGGGATGAGGTTGCCCTGCACCGGGCGCGATTTCGGCGCCTTCAGCCGACGCCACGGACTCCTGTGACTCAGCTTTCCGGAGCGGGATCCTCGAACCGCGTGTACAGCAGCCGGTTCGGGGTGCCCTGCGGCAGGCCCGTCAGCACGTCCGGCGTGGAGTTGTTGATCAGCGCGTTCACGACCTGCTCGGGTGTGTCGTCGGGGTGTTTTTCGCGGTAGAGCGCGGCCGCGCCGGCGACGAACGCCGCGGCCATCGAGGTGCCCGAGAAGGGCGTCGCCGCAGTGCTGCCGGGCGCCGTCGACGGGACGTCCACCCCGGGCGCGAGCAGGTCGACCCCCAGCCCGAAGTTGGACTTCGGCGCGAAGGCGTCCGTCCGGTCGACCGCGCCGACGGTCAGCAGCTCCGGGATCCGTGCCGGGGACGAGAACGACGAGTCCACTCCCGACCAGCCCGCCGCCGCGACCACCGGCATCACGCCGATCAACCGCCGCACCGCGTTGTCCAGCCCGTCGGACGCCGGGCCGCCGAAACCGATCACCGCGACCGCAGGCTGCTTCGCGTTCTGGGTGACCCAGTCGATGCCCGAGATGATGTTGTTCAGCCGCCCGTTGCCCTTGTCGTCGAGCACCTTGACCGGCACGATCCGCGCGGCCTTCGCGACGCCGAACTCCTTGCCCGCCACGATCCCGGCCATCCGCGTGCCGTCGCCGTTGCCGTCGGCCGGGTTGTCGGTGCCGCCCACGAAGTCCTTGCCCGGGTCGACCCGCCCGGCCAGGTCGGGCAGCGCCGCGTCGACACCGGTGTCGATCACGTACACCTTGACGCCCTCGCCGGTGCTGTCGTAGTGGTACGTCTGGTCAACGGCCTTGTCGCGCTGGTCGATCCGGTCCAGGGCCCAGCTCGGCGGGTTCTGCTGCGCGCCGGGCGCGGCCGAAGCCGGCGCCACGGCGGCGAGGACGAGCAGTGCCGAACCGATGACCGCGCGTAATCCAGTCTTGAGCACGCCTCAGCGTTGCTCCGCTGTGGATCAGGCACAACTCGGGCCGTCGCCCGATCGTGCGTCAGGTCTTCTCCAGGTACTCCGCGCGCTCGGAGTCCACCAGGTCGGACACCATGTGCGCCAGCCCGGGATGCCGCTCCAGCGCCGGGTCGCCGCCTACGATCTCCTGCGCCCGCTCCCTCGCGGCCGCGATCACGTCCTCGTCCCGCAGCAGCGACAGCAGCTTCAGCCCGGACCGCTTGCCGGACTGGGCCGCGCCCAGGATGTCGCCCTCGCGCCGCAGCTCCAGGTCCAACCGGGACAGTTCGAAGCCGTCCGTTGTGGACTCCACCGCGGCCAGCCGCTCCCGCGTCGCCGTGCCGTCCAGCGTCTCGGTGACCAGCAGGCACAACCCGGGCACGCTGCCCCGACCCACCCGGCCGCGCAGCTGGTGCAGCTGGCTGACCCCGAACCGGTCGGCGTCCATGATCACCATCATCGTCGCGTTCGGGACGTTCACGCCGACCTCGATCACCGTGGTGGCGACCAGCACGTCCAGCTTGCCCGCGGCGAACGCGCGCATCACGGCGTCCTTCTCGTCGGGCGGCATCCGCCCGTGCAGGATCCCGAGCCGCAGCTCCGACAACGGACCGTTCTCCAGCTCGGCGGCGACGTCGAGCACCGCCAGCGGCGGGCGGCGGTCGCTGTTGTTCGACGCGGGCTCGTCGCCGATCCGCGGGCACACCACGTAGGCCTGGTGTCCCTTGCGGACCTCCTCGACCAGCCGCTGCCATGCGCGGTCCAGCCACGCCGGCTTCTCCGCCACCGGCACGACGCTCGTCTTGATCGGCGACCGGCCGACCGGCATGTGCCGCAGCGCGGAGGTCTCCAGGTCGCCGTACACCGTCATCGCGACCGTGCGCGGGATCGGCGTGGCGGTCATGACCAGCACGTGCGGGCTGCCGCCGTTGGCCGCGCGGGAGCGCAGCGCGTCCCGCTGCTCGACGCCGAACCGGTGCTGCTCGTCGACCACCACGAGCCCGAGGTCGGCGAACGACACCGTGTCCTGGATCAGCGCGTGCGTGCCGACGACGATCCCGGCCGCGCCGCTCGCGGTGTCCAGCAGCGCCTGCTTGCGTTCCTTCGTCGACATCGACCCGGTCAGCAGCGTCACCTTCGTCGCGTTCTCCGCGGCGCCGAGCTCCCCCGCCTGGCCGAGGTCGCCGAGCATCTCGCGCAGCGACCGGGCGTGCTGCGCGGCGAGCACCTCGGTGGGCGCCAGCATCGCGGCCTGCCGGCCGGAGTCGACCACCTGCAGCATCGCCCGCAGCGCCACGACCGTCTTGCCGCTGCCGACCTCGCCCTGCAGCAACCGGTTCATCGGGTGCTCGCCGGACAGGTCGGCGGCGATGTCCTCGCCCACCGCGCGCTGGCCTTCGGTCAGCTCGAACGGCAGCCGCTGGTCGAACGCGTCGAGCAGGCCGTCCGTCGTGCGCGCGCAGGCGGGCGCCGGCCGCGACACCGCGGAGAACCGGCGCTGCGCGAAGATCAGCTGCACCGCCATGGCCTCGTCCCACTTCAGCCGCTCCCGCGCGGCCTCCAGCGCGTCGTGGTCCTTGGGGCGGTGGATGTTGTGCAGCGCGTCGAACAGGTCCATCAGCCCGCGGCTGTCGAGCAGCTCGCGCGGCATCGGGTCCTCTTCGCGTTCCAGCGTGTCGAGCACCTGGCGGACGCACCGCGCGATCGACCACGACGGCATCCCGGCCGCCGCCGGGTAGACCGGGATGATCGCGCCGACGAAGTCGTCCATCGCGCTGTCGTCGTCGCCGTCGAGCATCTGGTACTCGGGGTTGGCCAGCTGCAGCGTGTTGCGGAACGCGGTGACCTTGCCCGCGAACAACCCGGTGCGGCCCAGCCGCAGCTGCCGCTCGTGCTGGTGCGGGCGGCCGAAGAACGCGCACGACAGCCGTCGCTGGCCGTCGGTGATGACCAGCTCCAGGATGTGCCCCGGCTTGTTGCGCATGCGGCGCAGGTTGACCTTCTCGACGCGCGCCATCACGGTCGCGTGCTCGCCGATCTCCAGACCGGCGATGTTCGTCAGCTCACCGCGTTCGGCGTAGCGGCGCGGGTAGTGCCGCAGCAGGTCGGCGACGGTGTGGATGTCCAGCGACTCGGCGAGCGCCTTCGCGGTCTTGGCGCCCAGCAGCGGGGGCAGCTTGTCACGCAGTCCGGTCACGCGTTCACTCCACACCGATCAGCAGCACGGCATCGGCCTGGCCGCCGGGGTAATCCACGAACTCCACCTCCGGTCGCTCGGCCCGCAACCGCTCCCGCAGCTCGCCGGTCAGGCCGGACGGCGCCGCGGTGCCGGTCAGCACGGTGACCAGCTCGCCGCCGACGGCCAGCATCCGGTTCAGCACGCCCATCGCGGCCTCGGCGGGCTCGGCGCCTGCCGGTTCGACGAGCACGACCTCGCCGTCGACGAAGCCGATCAGGTCACCGGCGTGGGCCCGTCCCACCCAGGTTATCGACTCCTCGGCGGCGACCACGAGCTCGCCACGCCGGGTCGCCGCGGCGGCCTCGGCCATGGCCACGACGTCGTCGTTCGCGCGGCGCCCGGCGTCGTGCACGGCCAGCGCGGACAGCACCTGGACCGGGGACGCGCACGGGATGACCACCACGTCCCGGTCGCCGATCATAGGGTGGCCGGCGGCGTCGTCGGCGGCCCTGGTCAGGCTCTCCCCGCCGGCGAGGACGGTGATGTGACCGGCCGCGCGCTCGGTGATCAGGCCGAGCATCTCCTCGACGCTCGGCGTGGCGTGGTCCGGCACCGCGAGCACCGCGAAGCCCTCCTCACGCAGCAGGTCCGCCAGCTCCTCGCCGTGCACGACCGCGACCACCGCGCGGTCCGGCCCGGACGGCGGCTCGATCGGGGTCGGGGTGATGAGCGGTTCGACGCGGATGCCGCTGGGGCGGCCGGCGCGGAGACCGGCCTCGATGGCGGCGCCGATGTCCGCGCAGTGCACGTGGACCGCGTGTGCCCCGCTGCCGTCCCCGGCCACGGTGACGCTGTCGCCGAGGCCGGACAGCGTGCGGCGCAGGACCGGGACGTCCGCGTCGGCGACGCCTTCCAGCAGGTACATGACCTCCCACGCGTACGGGGCCTGCTCGGCGTCCGGTTCGGTGTGGGTGTGGGCCTCGCAGGAGTGCGAGATCTGGGTCTCGGTGCCGGTGACCACGCCGGCCAGCGCGTCGAAGACCGCGACGAGCCCGCGTGCGCCCGCGTCGACGACCCCGGCCGCGGCCAGGACCGGCAGCTGGTGCGGGGTCTGTTCGAGGGCTTCGGAGGCGGCCTTCGCGGCGATCGCCACGACGTCGGTGAGGTCGCCGGGGTCCGTGACCGCCTGGGCCACGGCCTGTAGGACGCTGAGCATCGTGCCCTGCACCGGGCGCGCGACGGCGTCGGTGGCCGCGCGGTGCGCGTTCGCGAAGGCCTTCGCCAGTGACGGCCCGTCCAGCTCGGGGACGGTGCCCGCGGTTTCGGCGAGCCCGCGGAGGACCTGGGAGAGGATGACGCCGGAGTTGCCGCGCGCGGCGAGGACGGCGCCACGGGCGAGCACGGAGAGTGCCTTGGCCGCACTGTCCGTGTCCGGTTCGGCCGTCAGGCGGGCGTGTGCGCCGGACAGCGTGTGCAGCAGGTTGGAGCCGGTGTCGGAGTCGGCGACCGGGTAGACGTTGATGCCGTTGATGGCCGGGCACAGCACTTCCAGGCTGTGCACGCAGGCCGCCGCCCACGCTGTGATGGCATGCTCGTCCAGAGCCCGCACCGCCGACCTCCTCCCTGGTCAGGCCAGGGTAGCGACCCGGTCGCGGGACGGCGAACAGCCGTCGTTTACTATGGTCCGAGTGTCCGGCCCGCGCCGGGCGTGTTTTGTCTTCCCTGATCGTCAAAGGAGTTCGACGTGGCTGCCGTGTGCGACGTCTGTGGCAAGGGACCGGGCTTCGGCAAGTCCGTCTCGCACTCCCACCGGCGTACCAACCGCCGCTGGAACCCGAACATCCAGACTGTGCACGCCAAGATCGGCGTGTCCCAGCGCAAGCGGCTGAACGTCTGCACGTCGTGCCTGAAGGCCGGCAAGGTCGTTCGCGGCTGAGGCGCGAAGCCCGGACGGCGAGTGCTCGCGGAGAGCGCTCGCCGTTTTTTCGCGCCTCGGTGTCTTTCGGGGGTCGAACCCCCGCACCCCCGCCGGGGGCAAGCCCCCTGGACCCCCGGGGTGCCGCTAAAGTACGCCGCCGTGGCAGCGAAACCCTTGCACGAGATCGTCGAAGCGGGATGGGCCAAGGCGCTGGACCCGGTGGCGGACCGCATCGCCGCGATGGGCGAGTTCCTGCGTGCGGAGATCGCCGCCGGCCGCCGGTACCTGCCCGCCGGCGAGCACGTGCTGCGGGCCTTCCAGCAGCCCTTCGACGACGTCAAGGTGCTGATCGTCGGCCAGGACCCGTACCCGACGCCCGGCCACCCGATCGGCCTGTGCTTCGCGGTGGCCCCGGACGTGCGGCCGCTGCCGAAAAGCCTGATCAACATCTACCAGGAATACTGCGACGACCTGGGCTACCCCACGCCGTCCAACGGTGACCTGACGCCGTGGACCGAGCAGGGCGTGCTGCTGCTCAACAGGTCGCTGACCGTGCGGCCCGGTTCGCCCAACTCGCACAAGGGCAAGGGCTGGGAAGAGGTCACCGAGCAGGCGATCAAGGCGCTGGCCGCCCGCGGCAAGCCGATGGTGGCGATCCTGTGGGGCAGCAACGCGCGCAGCCTGAAGCCGCTGCTCGGCGGCGTGCCGTGCATCGAGTCGGTGCACCCGAGCCCGCTGTCCGCGCGCAACGGCTTCTTCGGCTCGAAGCCGTTCAGCCGTGCGAACGAACTGCTCCAGCGGCAGGGCGCCGAGCCGGTCGACTGGAAGCTGCCCTAGCCGCAGACGCGGGGCTGCCCTTGCGTGGCAGCCGCGGGCCGAGGCAGCCACAGCCCCGCTCGCAGCCGCGGCTCCCGTGCCGCGCCGCCCAGAACCGACGACCGCACGGACGGCGACCCCGACGGCGCCGGCCCTCGGCGAACCGCTCGAAGCTCCCCGCCCAGCGGTCGCAGGGTGAGCCGCCGCCCTGTTCGCACCTGCGGCTCCCGTGCTGCCGGGTCGCGCCGTCGTGCGCCGCCCTAGTCGATTCTCCGCAGCGCGCCGCGGAACCACTGCGCCCGCTCGACGTAGCCGTCCACCACGCGCCGAATCTTCTCCGGCCCGAAGGACTTGTTCTCCCGCACCTTGGCGGGCACGCCGAGCGCGATGTGCCCGGACGGCACGTGCGACGAGTACGACAGCACCGCCCCGGCGCCGACCATCGCGCCGTCCTCGATGACGCTTCCGTTGAGCACCACCGAACCCGACGCGATCAGGCACCCGCTGCCGATCCGCGCGCCCTCGACGTGCACCGCGTGCCCGATCGCCGACGACGGGCCGAGGACCGTCGGGTCCTGGGCGGTGCAGTGCAGCACGCACCCGTCCTGCACGTTGGACCGCTCGCCGATCTCGATGTAGCCGTTGTCGCCGCGCAGCACGGTCTGCGGCCACACCGACGCGTTCGGCCCGATCCGCACGTCGCCGATCACCGTGGCGTCCGGGTGCACGAACGCCGTGTGGTGGATCGACGGGGTCAGCTCACCGAGCGCGTAGATCGCCACGCGAACCCTCCAAGTCCTTGCCCAGGTACACCGAGAGCGGATCGTCCCGGTAGTGGCCGAACGCCGGCACGTCCGTGTAGCCCGACGACCGGTACAACGCGATCGCCTCCGGCTGCTTCAGCCCGGTCTCCAGCACCAGCCGCCTGCGCCCCGCGGCGAGCGCCGTCCGTTCCAGCTCCGCCAGCACGGCACGCGCGAAACCCTTGCCCCGCGCGGCGTCCGCGACGTACATCCGCTTCAGCTCGGCCTCGTCGTCACCGCGGACGCGCCAGCCACCGCAGGCGACCGGCTCCCCGTCCAGGTAAGCGACGACGAACAACCCCAGCGGCGGCGCGAACTCGGCCGGATCGACCGGGGTGGCGTCCGTCTCGCCGTAGCGCACGACGTACTCCTGCTGCACGGCGGCGATCAGCTTGACCGCGTCCGGATCGTCGTAGGCAACCACGCGAAGGTCCACAACGGGTCACCGTAACGGGCTCAGCGCCAGTGCTCCCAGCCACTTTCGCCGTGGTACTCCTCACCGTCGACCGTCACGCCCGAGTCCGCCATCGTGACCGCGCCGATCCGCCGCCAGCCTTCGGGCAGGTCGGCGAACGACGGGAACGTCGCGACCAGCGCGTGGTCCTCGCCGCCGGTCAGCACCCAGGTCAGCGGGTCCGCACCCAGCGCGGTGCCGACGTCGACAAGTTTCCGGTCGACCTCGAGGTGCTCGGTCCGGACGTCGATGCCGACGCCCGACGCCTCGGCGATGTGCCCGAGGTCGGCGAGGAGGCCGTCCGAGACGTCGATCATCGCCGTGGCGCCGGCGATCGCGGCCGCGGGCCCGGCGGCGTAGTCGGGTTCCGGCGCGCGCTGGGCGTTGACGACCGCGACCGGTGAGCGGAACCCGCGGCCGAGGGTGGCCAGGCCGGCCGCGGCCCAGCCGAGCCGCCCGGACACGGCCACGATGTCACCCGGCCGCGCGCCGGAGCGCGTCACCGGTTCACGTCCCTGCAGGTCGCCGAGCGCCGTGATGCTCACCACCAGCTGGTCCGCGCGCACCATGTCGCCGCCGACGACCCCCGCCCCGGCGCGTTGTGCTTCCGCCCACAGGCCGTCGCTGAGTTCCCGGACCACCTTCGCGGGGGTGTCCGGCGGGCAGGCGAGCCCGACGAGGACGGCTGTGGGCACCGCGCCCATCGCGGCCACGTCGGCGAAGTTCTCCGCCACCGCCTTGCGCCCGACCTGGTCCGGAGTGGACCAGTCCAGCCGGAAGTGCACGCCCTGCACCAGGACGTCGGTGGTGGCGACGACCCGTCCGTCCGGCGCGGCGACGACGGCAGCGTCGTCGCCGGGGCCGAGGAGGGTGGGTGCGGGTTGTCTTCGGTTCTCGGTGACGGCGCGGATGAGGCCGAACTCACCCATTCCGGCGACCGTGCCGGAGTCGGATGCCTGGTGGGTTGACATGCGTCACCTCGGTCGCTCGATAGTCGGATGACCTAGATTCGTGGTCCGTGCGGTAGGTTCTGACCACGTTCCTACCTTGAGTTAGACGCCGGAGACGAAGGGGCGCGCCGTGGTCCACGCATACATCCTCATCCAGACCGAAGTCGGCAAGGCCGCCGCGGTCGCCGCGGAGATCGCCGGGATCCCCGGCGTCACCAGTTCCGAGGATGTGACCGGTCCCTACGACGTCATCGTCCGCGCCGAGGCGGACAACGTCGACCAGCTCGGGCAGCTCGTGGTCGCGAAGGTGCAGGGCGTCGAGGGCATCACCCGCACGCTGACCTGCCCCGTGGTGCACCTGTAAGCGATGGCGGACACCGAGACCGGGGCTCCGCCGCGGGCGCGGCTCGTGGTCGCGGCCGTGCTGGTGGTCGTGCTGGCCGCCGGGGTCGCGGTCATCGGGCTGATGATGCGCGATTCCGGTGACGGCGAGGGCCCGCTGGCGCTCGTGCCGGTGGACGCGCCGCAGGCCGGTTCAACCGAGTGCGCGCAGCTGATCCCGGCGATGCCCGCGCAGCTGGACTCGAAGGGCACCGCACTGCCGCGCCGGACGATCGCGGAGCCCGCCCCGGAGGCGACGGTCGCGTGGGGGTCGCCGGAGTCGATCGTGTTGCGCTGCGGGCTGGGCAAACCGCCGGAGCTGACGCCGACCAGCCAGTTGCGCGTGGTCAGCGGCGTGCAGTGGCTGCCGGTCGAGGGGCCGGGTTCGTCGACGTGGTACGTGGTGGACCGGGCGGTGTACGTCGCGCTGACGGTGCCGGACTCCGCGGGGACCGGGCCGTTGCAGCAGATCTCGGACACCGTGGCGGCCACGCTGCCCGCCGTGCCGCTGCGCTTCTGACCGCGCGACCCTGGAGGGCGGCGGTGCAGCCCGCCGTGGCAGCCACGCTGCCCGCAGTGTCGCTGCGCTTCTGAGCCTCCGCCTGCGCCGGGTTACGTAGCCTGGGCTTCCGGCGCAGCCGCCCAAGTGCGGCGCCGGCCCGCCACGACCAGCGGCCGCGCCCAGTAGGCCGGTCCACCCGCTGCGGGGTCAGCGCAGCCCGGTGCCCCGCGCCAGCGCCGTGTCGATCAGCGTCGTCAGCAGCGTGCGGTAGTCGACGCCGGTGACCTGCCACATCTTCGGGTACGCCGAGGTCGACGTGAAGCCGGGCATGGTGTTGACCTCGTTCACCGTCAGCTCGCCGTTCGGGCCCACGAAGAAGTCCACCCGCGCCAGGCCCTGGCAGTCCAGCGCCTCGAACGCCTTCACCGCCTGCGCGCGCAGCTTCTCGGTGACCGAATCGTCCAGCTTGGCGGGAATGTCCAGCTCCGCGTCCTCGCCGATGTACTTCGTCTCGAAGTCGTACCAGGCGGACTCGTCGTCGGAGAGCACGCGCACCTCGGCAGGCAGCGACGCCTCCACCCGGCCGTCCGGGAACTCCAGCACGCCGCACTCGACCTCGCGCCCGGGCACGGCCGCCTCGACCAGCACCTTCGGGTCCGTCTCGCGCGCCAGGGCGATCGCCGCGTCCAGGTCGGCCCAGTCGGTCACCTTGCTGATGCCGATCGACGACCCGGCCCGCGACGGCTTCACGAACACCGGCAACCCCAGCCGCTCCCGGTCAGCTTCGTCCAGAGTGGACTGACCACGGCGCAGCTCCACGTAGCGGCCGACCGGCAGCCCCTCCGCGGCGAGCAGCTTCTTCGCGTAGCCCTTGTCCATCGCGGCGGCGCTGGCGAGCACGCCCGGCCCCACGTACGGGATCCCGGCCATCTCCAGCAGCCCCTGCAGCGTGCCGTCCTCGCCGAAGGCGCCGTGCAGCACGGGGAAGACGACGTCGACCCCGCCGAGCGCCTCGGCGCCGGGCTCGGTGACGACCAGCTCGCGCCGCGTCGGGTCGCCGGCCAGCACCAGCGACTGGCCGCCGTCGACCGAGGGCAGCTGCCGGTTCTGGATGGTGAGGCTCTTCGGGTCGGCGGTGCCCAGCACCCAGCCGCCCTCGCGGGTGATCCCGATGGGCACGACCTCGAAGCGGTCGCGGTCCAGGTGCGCCAGCACGCTGCCCGCCGACAGGCACGAGATGGTGTGCTCGGTGCTCCGGCCGCCGAACACCACGGCCACCCGCGTCTTCCTCATGGGCCGTCACCCTACCGGGCTCTTGCCCCGATCCGATCAGCGCAGTAAACCCACCAGCGTGTCCAGCGCGCCGCTGAGCGCCTCCCGCGAACAGCCCGCGTAACCGATCGCCACGCCGAAAGCCGTCGGCGTGCCGGCGAAGTGCCGCGCCAGCCCGTCCAGGCGGATTCCCCGCACCCGGCCTGCCGCCAGGCGTTCCCGCTCCACCTCCGGCGACGGGAACGGCACCACCAGGTGCGCGCCCGCGTCGTCGCCCAGCACCGGGATTCCGGCTTCCCGCAGCGCCGACACCAGCAGCACCCGCCGCTCGGACAACTCGCGTCGCAGTTTCCGCAGGTGACGGCCCAGGTCACCATGCCGCGCGAGTTCGACGAGCACCCGCTGGCCCGCGGGGGACGGGCGCGTTCCGGTGCGGTCGCGGTGTCCCAGCACGGACGACGTGACCGCGCCCGGCGCGACCATCCACCCCGCGCCGAGGGTGGGCGTGAGGATCTTGCTGGTGGTGCCGAGGTGCACCACGACGTCCGGCGCGAGCGCGGCGAGCAGCGGCAGCGGCGCGACGTCGAACCGCAGCTCGCCGTCGTAGTCATCCTCGATGATGAGCATGTTCTCGGCGCGTGCCCGCTCGACGAGTTCCACCCGGCGGGCCGCGTTCAGCCGCGACCCCATCGGGTACTGGTGCGCGGGCGAGCAGTAGACCCCGCGCACGCCGGCCGGGATCGCGTCGGTGCGCAAGCCCTCGCCGTCGACCGGCACGCCGATCACCTTGAGCCCCGCGCTCAGGAACGCCTCCACCGCTCGCTGGTAACCCGGCTCCTCGACGGCGACGGTGTCCCCGGCGCGGAAGACGGCCCCGGCCAGCTCGAACACCGCGGCCGTGGTGCCGCCGGTCGCCAGCACCGAATCGGTGCCGACCGCGAGCCCGCGGTGGCGCAGCAGGTGCTCGGCGATCGCCGCCCGGTATTCCGGCAGCCCGGCCCGGTGCGCGCTGGTCAGCGGTGGCGTGTCGGCGGCGGCGCGCCAGGCCCGGCGCCACGCGGCCCGGTCGATGCCCGCCGCCCACGGCGTGCCCGGGGTGAGGTCGAGCAGCTCCTCCGGTTCCGTCACATCTCCCGGGACGACGCGGTGGACGGGCCGGTCGCTGGGTGGCGAGGTGGTGACGTAGGTGCCGGAACCGTGCCGCCCGGTGATCCAGCCTTCGGCGTGCAGTTGCTCGTAGGCGGCGGAGGTGACGGTGCGGCTGACGCCCAGCCGCGCGGCGAGGGCCCGGGTGGACGGCAGGCGGTCGCCGCCGCGCAGATGACCGGTCGACGCCGCCTCGCGCAGGGCGTCGGCGAGCTGCACGGCCAGTGGCGTCGCGGCCTCGCGGTCGAGGGTGACGGGCAGCGCGGTCGCGGGCTGGGACACCGGAAGTGGCCTTTCGTTTTTCCTCGAATGTGGATCTACCAGGAGTCCACTATACGCTCGACACTGAAGTCATGACCACGCTCTCGCCGACCCCGCGCAGCACTCTGACCCGCAAGAAGGACCGCGCGGCCACCGATCGCGAGCGCCTGTACGAGGTGCTCGACGACGGCCTGATCTGCCACCTCGGTCTCGTGCTGAACGGCTCCCCCGTCGTGCTGCCCACCGGCTACGGCCGCGACGGCGACACCCTGTACTTCCACGGCTCGACGGGCGCCGGGAACCTGCGCGCGGCGGCCACCGGCATCGACGTCTGCGTCACGGTCACGCTGCTCGACGGTCTGGTCTACGCGCGCTCGCTCAACAACCACTCGATGAACTACCGCAGCGCGGTGGTGCACGGAACCGCGCGCCTGGTGACGGGCGAGGAGAAGATGCACGGGCTGCACGTCGTGACCGAGCACCTCACGCCGGGCTCGTGGGACCACGCGCGGGCGGTGAACGCGAAGGAGCTGGCGTCGGTTTCGGTGCTGGCGCTGGATCTCGCGGAGGCGTCGGTGAAGATCCGCGCCGGCGAACCGATCGACGACCCGGAGGACATGGACAGCCACGAGATCTGGGCCGGGGTCGTGCCGGTCCAGACCACCTTCGGCGAGCCCATCCCGGCCGCCTACATGCCCGCGGGTGCGCCGATCCCGCCGCACGTGCGTGCGCGTGGGTAGCGTCGGGGTGTGCTGACCACTCTCGCCGTCGAGAACTACCGCTCGTTGCGGGACCTGGTGCTGCCGTTGTCCCGGCTGACGGTCGTCACCGGCGTCAACGGCACCGGGAAGTCCAACCTGTACCGCGCGCTGCGCTTGCTCGCCGATGCTGGGCGGAACGGCGCGGTGGCCGCGCTGGCCCGGGAAGGCGGGTTGCCGTCGACCCTGTGGGCTGGGCCGGAGTCGGTCGGGCGCGCGGTCCGGGAGGGCAGCGCGCCGGTGCAGGGGACGGTGCGCACGAAGGCGGTGGGGCTGCGGCTCGGGTTCTCCGGCGACGAATTCGGCTACGCGCTCGACTTCGGGTTGCCGGTGCCGTCGAGGGATCCGCTGCGGCCCACCCTGTTCAACCTCGACCCGGAGTTCAAACGGGAGTGTCTGTGGCGCGGGCCGGTGCTGCGGCCGTCGGCGTTGCTCGCCGACCGGGCGGGTCCGGCGGTGC
The DNA here is from genome assembly GCF_040614195.1 of Amycolatopsis sp. NPDC006125. NCBI lineage: Bacteria > Bacillati > Actinomycetota > Actinomycetes > Pseudonocardiales > Pseudonocardiaceae > Amycolatopsis > Amycolatopsis sp. NPDC006125. The sequence goes on along the minus strand of NZ_JBEXTZ010000015.1, from coordinate 746 downwards.
GCGTGCGGGACGACTCGGGCGCGTGGGCGGCGAGTTCGCGCATCGGACTGACCGACAGCATGCTGAGCGAACTCGCCGATCCGTGGGCCTGCCCGGAGCTGCTGGTGGTGCGGGAACGGCTGCGGTCGTGGCGGTTCTACGACCAGTTCCGCACCGACGCCGGCGCGCCCGCGCGGCAGGACCGGATCGGCACCCGCACGCCGGTGCTCGACCACGACGGCGGTGACCTGGCCGCGGCGCTGCGGACGATCCAGGAGTTCGGCGACGACGAAGCCCTGGCCGAGGCGGTGTCCGACGCGTTTCCGCGGTCGCGAGTGGAGGTCGAGGCGGTCGACGGGTTGCTGCGGCTGCGGTTCCACCAGCACGGGTTGCTGCGCCCGCTGGGGGCGGCGGAGTTGTCGGACGGGACGTTGCGCTACCTGTTGTGGGTGGCGGCGTTGCTGAGTCCCCGGCCGCCGGAACTGCTGGTGCTGAACGAACCCGAGACGAGCCTGCACCCGGACCTGTTGCCTGCGCTCGCCGCGCTGATCGCCAAGGCACGCACGCAGCTCATCGTGGTGTCGCACGCGCGGCCGCTGGTGCACGCGTTGTCGGCGATCGCGCCGGAGGCCGCGGTGCTGGAGCTGGAAAAGGAGTTCGGCGCGACGGTCCTCGCCGGGCAGGGCAGGCTGGACCGGCCCGCCTGGCACTGGCCGAAGCGGTGAGCCCCGCGGTGAGCCCCGCGGTGAGCCCCGCGCTCCGCCGGG